>JAOUKT010000011.1 GCA_029882395.1 Gammaproteobacteria bacterium | reverse complement strand
TGGCGGAGGTAAAATCGGCCGAGTCGATCAGTAAGACCCTGAAGCCTTCAGACGATAAAATACGAAAAGTCTGGATTCCGGTAATACCGGCACCAATCACCACATAATCCCATTCAGTTAAGCGGGCCTTTTCTAGTTCAGATTTTCGGTGTTCTTTTGCAGCATTAATGACAGACATATATTGTTATCCCTACAATAAAACTCTGTAAACATTTTATAGACTGAAAAACATAAAACCAGGCTATCACTTTTCGATATTGCGAGCTGTATTCAGAATAAATATACGTGCCTGAAATGTGGCTGCATCGTCAATCTGATGACAGCACAGCCCGAGCATTGTCATCTAAACGCAGCATGGATACACCCGGCAGCATCCGGTCTGAGCAGGCTCATTTACATCTACCGCTGATTGTGATTAAACACTAAGCTTTATCAGCATTTACAATGCGGCAATGCGCGTTTAAAACACGTGTTTAACACAGGCATTGCAAAATCTATGCGATTTAACAATGCCTGTAACCTGAGCAACTGCAGCCGTCTTCAGTTTACCGCGCCGCATCTGCTAATGGCAAAAATGGCCGTGGCGCACACCTCTGAACAAGGCTCTAAATTCGTCACCGTGAAGATGTACCAAATGCTCGTGATCACCGGCCTCAAAATAGACATTGGCCAGCGAATTTAGCTGCTCATCAAAGTAAGTATCAAGCTGATAGGCCTGACCAAGCGCCGGAATTGCACCGGTTTTACAGTCGCTAAACAGGCTCTTAAGTTCAGACTCATCCGCCAGCTCAAACTCGCGGTTGAGTTCTGCCTGCAGCTTATTCATTTTTACCCAGCCATCAGCGGGCACGACAACCATTGCATAGCCATTTTCATCTTTAACGACCACCGCCTTGGCAACATGATCTTCATCCACATGTGCTTTTCTGGCCGTTTCAAGACTGCAATGCGAGATGGAGTGAGGCAGCAAATCGAATTGAATATTATGCTCATGCAGGTAGGAGTTAACAGTATTTGATATAGGCATGATAAATCTCCTTTATAAACAACTCAGAACATGCATCATATTTATTAATCTACACTTTATAGGAAATAAAATCCCTGACCTATATCAAATCAAATTATCTATTCATTTACAATAAATTTATTGCCTGAATAAAAACTCAAAAATAATCGGCTGACTGGCTTTATCAGCATGACACGCGGGCAATATTTAGCAGCCATATGGTTTTAACGATGACAAAAACCAGGGCATTGAATCAGAGCGACCAGCAATCACAAAGGCATAGTATTCACACTGCACGGCAACACATCAGCCGTCATTTTTTGTTGCGCTGTAACGGCCCATGATGACAGCAAGCTCGGGCATTTATTTTCTAAAAAACTATTTATTTTGATGATATGCTTGTTATTTATCACGAATTTTACGAGCCGTTTGCAGTATAGTTTACAACCATGACATAAAGGATTTATGTACATGCCTGCTGATAATCATCAAACAGATAAAATCGCTCGTGAGCTATTGGCGTTAATTCGCAAGCTGGTACATGAGGTACAGCCGCAACAGTCTGATCTCGGCCACATTTCACTCGACAGTACTTTTGAAACTGACCTGGGACTGGATAGTCTTACCCGGGTCGAATTAATTGGACGGGTAGAAAAACAATTCAGACTCGCCCTGCCGGAACGCTCGCTGTCGGAAATTGAGACAGCGCGTGATTTACTGCGTGCGGTGATCGGTGCCGAGATTCCGCTATCGGTTCTTGCTGACAGCGATATACAACAGCCTGACACAGCTGAAGATGTTATTGCCCCGGCCGGGGCACAAACGCTTGTCGACGTTCTTAACTGGCATGTAAGGCATCAGCCAGATCGCACCCATATACAGCTCTATCAGGATGATGCTAAAGGCGAGAGCGTTTCCTATGCCCGGCTAAAAGCAGGTGCTAACAAAGTGGCAGCCGGTTTGCAGCAGCTTGGTCTGCTACCTGCAGAAACCGTCGCAATAATGTTGCCCAGCGGCACGGATTATTTTTACAGCTATTTTGGCATTCTTATTGCCGGCGGTATCCCGGTACCCATTTATCCGCCTGCGCGACCGTCACAACTTGAGGACCACATGCGCAGACATGCCCGTATTCTGGATAACTGTCTGGCAAAAATTCTTATTACTGTAAGCGAAGCCAGGCAGGTCGCAAAACTACTGCGCTCACAGGTCGTTAATTTACAGCACATTATAACTGTCGATCAGCTTAACCGTGACAATAGCGTGCTGATACCACCGCTGTTAACTTCGCATGACGTGGCTTTTATTCAGTACACCTCAGGCAGCACCGGTAACCCGAAAGGTGTCGTACTGACGCATGCAAACCTGCTGGCAAATATCCGCGCCATGGGTCAGGCTGTCGAGGCCGGGCCCGATGACGTTTTTGTCAGCTGGTTGCCTTTGTATCATGACATGGGGCTGATTGGAGCCTGGCTAGGCAGCTTGTATTTCGCCGCCCTGTTTGTTGTTATGCAACCGTTGAGTTTTTTAGCCCGGCCTGAACGCTGGCTGTGGGCCATTGATCACTACAAAGGCACGCTGTCCGCATCACCGAATTTCGGATATGAATATTGTGAAAGTCGCATCAATGATGAGGACATCGCAGGACTTGACCTGAGTTCATGGCGCGCCGCATTTAATGGTGCCGAAGCAGTAAGCCCCGATTCCATAAAAAACTTTGAACGCCGTTTCTCAGCCTATGGTTTTAAAAGCCGGTCGATGATGCCCGTCTATGGCCTGGCCGAGTCAAGCGTTGGGCTGGCCTTCCCGCCATTAAACCGTGGCCCGAAGATAGATTATATCGAGCGCAATAAATTTATGCGTTCAGGCGAAGCCAGACAAAGCCCTGCAGATGATGCGCTGGCATTAAAATTTGCCTGCAGCGGCCTTCCCTTAAAAAACCACCAGATAAGAATCGTTGATGCAACCGAGCACGAGTTGCCTGAGAGGCACGAAGGCCGTATTGAGTTTCGGGGCCCCTCATCAACCTCCGGCTATTACCGTGATGCGGTTAAAACCAGGGAATTGTTTCATGATGGCTGGTTAGATAGCGGTGATTTAGGTTATATCGCCAATGGTGAGCTTTACGTTACCGGCCGTATCAAAGATATAATAATTCGTGCCGGCCAGAACATTTACCCGCATGAGATTGAAGAAGCCGTGAGCAATGTTGAGGGTGTGCGTAATGGCCGGGTGGCTGTTTTTGGCAGTGAAAACCAACGCAGCAAAACAGAGCGTTTGATTGTGCTGGCAGAAACGCATAGCAAGCACCCGCAAGAGCATCAAAGAATACGCCGTGACATTAACACTGTTTCAACTGAGCTTATTGGCGGACCTCCCGACGAAGTTGTTCTGGCACCAGCGGGCACGGTATTAAAAACATCGAGCGGAAAAATACGCCGCGCAGCCAGCCGGGAAATTTATGAAAAGGGCGAAACTGGAAAAACACAGCGCAGTGTAAGCCTGCAGCTAGCAAGACTGGCCGTCGCGGGCGTTATGCCCCGGTTGCAGCGTTTTTTGCGCGCTGTTATGTCAGTGAGCTATGCCGGTTATTGTTTGTTCAGCTATGCTTTGCTGGCGCCGGTAGTCTGGTTAACGGCTACATTCTCGCCCGTTTTTTCTGTGCGCTGGAAGGTAATGGCTTTTTGCTCACGACTACTGGCAAAAATGACAGCCATACAGGTAATCGTAGATGGCCTGGAAAATATTCCGCCGAAAAACAAAGCCTACGTGCTGGTCGCAAACCATGCCAGTTATATTGATAGCTACGTGCTTTCGGCTCAATTGCCTGATGCTTTCCACTTTATAGCAAAATCAGAACTGGCAGATTCATTTATGACACGTATTCCGTTAAAAAACATTCATACTGAATTTGTTGAACGTTTTGATATCAGCAAAAGCGTTAACGATACAAAACACCTGAGCGGTCTTTTAAAGTCAGGTCATAAGCTGATGTTTTTTGCTGAAGGCACGTTTACCCGCGCCCCCGGATTGCTGCCGTTTTATCTGGGTGCATTCAGTGTCGCCGCTAATGCAAACGTACCGGTAGTTCCCATTGCGATACGCGGTACACGTTCTATTTTGCGTAATGGCAGCCTGTTTCCACGACACGGTTCAATCCATATAGAAATCGGTGATGCGATATACCCCCGGCAGCGCATCAAAGATGAAAAAACTGATAACTGGCAACGGGCCATCGGCTTACGTGATCAGAGTCGAGAGTTTATTTTACGCCATTGTGGTGAGCCTGATCTGTCACAGAGGGGATAATAATGCCGCTATGAGTAGATTAAAAATACAGCTCTGCAATCTCGTGATCATGTTCGCAGGCTGGACTGCACTGTTTATTCCAGCTACTTTATATGCCGCAAGCGATTACCACACATTACGACAGCATCTGGTTAATGCCATCAAACAGGATGTTCGCAATACTTCTTTTTACATAAACAAAACAGCACTCGATGCAAAAGTAATGCAGGCGATAGCGGACGTTCCAAGGCATCAGTTTGTACCGCAAAGCCAGCGCCAGTTCGCTTATCTCAACAGGCCGCTGCCAATCGGCCATGGGCAGACGATTTCACAGCCTTACATCGTCGCCCTGATGACGGATCTTTTGAAAATAAAAGCTTCTGACAAAGCTCTGGAGATTGGTACCGGATCCGGTTATCAGGCGGCCATACTTGCGAAGCTGGCAGATAAGGTCTACAGCATCGAAATCATCGAAGAGCTGTACCATCGTGCCACTAAAGCACTGCATCAACTAGGCTATGATAACGTCACAACACGCACCGCTGATGGCTATTATGGCTGGCAACAAGCCGCACCGTTTGATGTCATAGTGGTAACGGCCGCAGCCAGTCATGTGCCTCCTCCTCTGATTAAACAGCTAAAGCCCGGCGGCCGCATGGTGATCCCGATAGGCAGCCCGTTCATGGTACAGCAGCTGGTGTTGCTGGAAAAAGACAGCAAAGGAAATATACGCTCACAACAAATTCTTCCGGTCAGGTTCGTAGCACTGACGGGTAAACACGATTAAAGCTGGCATCAAGTATTGCAGGTAAAACATAATGACGATAGCGATACAACGTGAGCGTCCGCCATGGTTTTCGATTGCTATGCTCTCAATGACCGCACTGGCCTACGAGATTTTACTGATGCGCCTGTTCTCGATTATTCAGTGGCACCATTTCGCATATATGATCATCAGCCTGGCATTACTCGGTTATGCCTGTAGCGGCAGTTTTTTAACACTGGCGCGGCAGTTTCTGTTAGCGCACTTCAAGCCTGTCTATCTTCTGAATATTGTTTTGTTTGGCATATCAAGCTGGTCGTGTTTTCTGTTGAGTCAGCAACTACATTTCAATGCAGAAGAAATGCTCTGGCATCATCAGCAAGTTTTTCGCTTACTACTGATCTATCTTCTGCTGGCGCTGCCTTTTTTCTTTGTCGCAAATGCAATCGGCCTTAGCCTGATTCGTTACCATAGCGAAATGTCACGTATCTATGCGGCCGATTTATTCGGCGCTGGTTTGGGAAGCCTGGTTATTATTGTTTTACTGTTTATTAGCTTTCCGGGCAATGTTTTAAAAACAACGACGGCACTGGCAATGCTTGCCGCCATGCTGGCAAGCTGGGAGCTGTACCGAGACAACAAGCATTTATTGACCCGGTTATTATCACTGTTGCTGGTAGCAACTATCGTGCCTTTTGTATTGCCCGACAGTTTCACTCAGTTAGAGATTTCGCCTTATAAAACCCTGAAACAAAGCCTCAACATCAGTGGTACAAAAATAATCACCGAGAGATCGAGTCCACTGGGATTAATCAGCGTTGTTGAAAGCCCACTGATACCCTTTCGTCACGCACCTGGCCTCAGTTTAAAGGTGACGGCCGAACCACCGGAGCAGCTGGCTGTGTTTGTCGATGCGGGGGCGATGACAGTGATTACGCGTAACGAAAAGCAGCCAGACAAGCTCAGCTACCTGAATCAAACAAGCTCGGCATTAGCCTATCATTTATCAAGCCTGGATGATGTACTGATAATCGGTGGCGGTGGTGGCAGCGAAGTATTACTGGCGCAATATCATCATGTAAAGCAGATCAGCGTCGTCGAGCTGAACCGGCAGCTTATCAATTTAGTTCAGCATGAATACGAGGATTTTTCCGGCAATTTATATGATGCGAAGAATGTAAACATAATCAATAAAGAGGCGCGTGGCTATGTCACCGGTAACGATAAAAAATATGATTTGATCCAGCTGTCACTGATCGATTCATTTAGCGCATCCTCTGCCGGGCTCTATGCCCTGAGTGAAAGTTATTTGTATACCGTTGAGGCCTTACAGCAGTATCTGAATAAACTCAAACCCGGCGCTTATCTTTCGATTACCCGCTGGATGAAATTACCCCCGAGAGACAGCTTAAAACTTTTTGCCACGGCGATTGAAGCGCTAAGGCATAATGGTCACCGCAGTCCTGGGCAACAGCTTATATTAATTCGCGGGCTGCAAACAACAACATTACTGATCAGTAATTCTGCTATCAGCTCATCGGCCATACAGTCACTTAAAAAATTCAGCCATCAGCAGTTGTTTGATCTTGCTTATTACCCGGGCATATCCCAAAGCGAAACCAACCAATATAATGTATTAGCCAAACCGTATTTTTACCAGGGTGCTACGGCGCTGCTGGGCAATGACAGCGATGACTTCATTAAACGTTATAAATTTAATCTGCAGCCAGCAACAGATGACCGGCCATTCTTCTTCCAGTTTTTTAAATGGGGAGTGTTTTCTGAAATTATGTCACTGGCTGGGAAAGGCGGAATGCCGTTATTCGAATGGGGATACCTGATACTTGTTGCCACATTGATACAGGCCTTGCTGGCCAGTATCGTGCTGATTCTATTGCCGCTGTTTTTGTGCCGCAGCATAAGGCAGGCGGGATCAGTTTATCGCATTCACTACTATGCCTTTTTTTATTTTCTTGCACTCGGGCTTGCTTTTTTATTTATCGAAATTGCTTTTATACAGAAATTCATTCTGTTTCTGCATCACCCTGTTTTTTCTATTTCAGTCGTGCTCGCCGCCTTTCTAATTTTTGCCGGTGCCGGTAGCCTGTGGTCAAAACGATATATTTCTAAATCACACTATCAAAACGCCATCAGCTGCTCGCTTATCCTGATTATAGTGATAGCCAGCAGTTACAGCCTGCTGTTAGGCCCGCTGTTCTCATTATTAACCGGTTTGCCGACACTGCTAAAAATAATTATCTCTGCACTACTGATTGCACCGCTGGCTTTTTTCATGGGAATGCCATTTCCTCTTGGACTTTCCCGGCTGGCAGAAATCAATTCACAGCTGCTGCCCTGGGTTTGGGCAGTTAATGGCTGCGCCTCGGTTCTCAGTGCGGTACTGGCTACTTTACTGGCCGTACATTTCGGTTTTATGTTCGTGATCATGCTGGCACTGCTATTTTATGGCTTTTCTTTATTTTGTTTTTCCACTGGCTTTAAACTGTGATGACGGCCTAAAGCGCAGATGATATCAGGCACGCTCGTGATATATCTTAACGCATTACATACACTACTGACTCCGCCGAACAATGCCTGTCGCTAACACTAACAACCCAGCGCCGACAACTGATGCTGTTTTAGCTATTAGGCTTAGCTGTCGGTGCCGCTTTATGCCCTGCACTGACTAGCACACACTTAGCGTACCAGCTGGGCTGCGCTGAGCACACCCGAGACGGCTTGCCGCTGGTGTTTTTTATTAAACAGATAACTGCGCGGCAGCTCGCCATACCAGAGCGGGTCGATTTCATAACGCAGGGTGTGTGCAAAAGCGTCTTCAAACAGCCAGTTATCGACATCATTTAATTTATATTTTTTTAACACGCTGGCAACTTCAGTACGGGCATCAGCACCATCGGTTGAGATCAGCACAAGATTAAAATCATCTCGTTTTCGTTCACTGGCCAGTAGTTCCAGCTCTTTGTAACAGGGTGGACAGTCTAGCGACCACAACACCATAACAAACGACTGGTTCCGATACTGTTTAGCAATCTGCTCATAGCTGCCATCGGTGAAATTTTTGATCTGTTGTTCTGCGACGGCATCGATAGATAGTAACCAGAACAGATTAAACAATAAGAAAGATTTCATACTTTATTTCTTCAGCGCCAGTAGTCGGTAGTCTTCACCACGACGATGCCAGGCTGCATAGACTTGCTGACCATCATGGATTAACAATGGATGCTCATTTGCACTTGAGCTTTGTAAAAGTACTTTGGGTACTGACCAGATATTACCTTTATCACTGGAGCTCATTGTCATCAGGCTGGATTGTTTGCCATCAAACTCTTTCCATAATAAATAAATATTTTCTCCGCTACTCAATACCTGCGGGTGACTGGCCCCGGACTGGTAGTTACCATAACTGAGCGGGCTTGACACTGTTTTGCCCTGATCCTTGCTGCTGGCATAAAACAGGCCATGACGTTCAGGCGCATTATTAAACCATGTTAAGTGATAGATGCCTTCATCACTGCTTGAAATAGCCGGCCCATGATGCGGGCAACCATCCACCTGCCAGTTATCAAAACTCGCACGCCTGACATTGCCGACGCGATCTTTATTCATCAGTTTTACCAGTGCGTGGTCGCGGCTGTTTTTGCCAAAGATATGTCGCCATAAAATAACGGGCAGACCATCTTTATCCATCGTCATCGCAGTGCGACAACACTCGCAACTGCTATCGCTGATTTTGATATTGGGATGAAATGATAGCCCCTGATTATCAGAGTAAGTGTAATAAACCGCCGCTCCAGTATAGGGTTTGCCTGCCTTTTTAGCGGCCAGCAGATCACGTTTATCCAGCCAGGCAATGAAAATATCACCGCGATCGTTAACAGCCATGGACTGGAAACGGTGACTGGTTAGCTCAAGGTGATCATTAACGGTTAACGGAGCAGAAAAGTGTTTACCGCCATCTGTCGAGCGGCTAAAACGAATGTGACCACTGAAGCGTTTGGCTAACTTCAGGGTCCAGGTGACAAACAGCCGGCCTTTGTTATCGACAACAATCCTGACCGGGCTTTCTGCCTTGGCGGCGATGGCCTCGGGTATTTTATTTACCACGCTGGGCGAGCTATAGCTTTTACCTTTGTTATCGGAAAAATTAACATAGACATGGCCGCCAAATGCCCAGGCCAGCCATAATCGGCCATTATTATCAAAGACTGAACTTGCTCCGCGGCTGCATTTTAATGACGCCAGACTATCGGCATTGCTGCACAGCGCCGGGCTTGCTGGCGGCTGTTTGCGCGGCTTATGCTCGGCACTGTGTGTTAGCAGCGGGGTGATGAGCACGAGGCTGGCAATGATGACACCGAGTCGCTGCGATAATGTTTTTTGTTTTCCCATAATGATCTGCTTTTTCATTTTTTATTGTTGGCCATGGGCTCAGTGATAAAGCCCAGCTTCTCAATGCCGGCATGACGAACAGCTGTCATCACCCTGACTATGTATGCGTATTCAACATGGCGGTCACCGCGCAAATGGATTTCTGGCTGCGGCTGTTGCTGTGCCACAGCCTGCAGTTTTTGTTGCAATACGGCCTGCGAAATGGCTTGTTTATTCCAGTATAGTTTGCCACTTTCATTGACGCTTAAGGTTATGGTCTCGGGGCTAATGCTTGTGGTTTGATTGTCTGCTTTGGGTAAATCAATCTTGATTGCCTGATTTAATAACGGCATGGCGATGATAAAAATAATTAACAACACCAGCATCACATCGACCAGCGGCGTCATGTTAATTTCACTCATTACCTCATCGTTATTGTCCAGCTCGTTATTAAAGCCCATGACCGGCCCTCTTGTTTTCATTTCTCGCATGAAGACTGTCGCACGCCTGCACAGGCGGCGCACCGGTGAGCAAATAAACGTGCAATTGCTGGGCAAAACCCGTTAATTTTCTGATGATGCGTTTATTGCCACGCACCAGTGCGTTATAACCGAGCACGGCGGGAATCGCCACCGCCAGTCCCAGTGCTGTCATGATCAGTGCCTCACCGACCGGACCGGCCACTTTATCGATACTGGCCTGACCGGAAACACCAATATTCACCAGCGCATGATAGATGCCCCATACGGTTCCAAACAGACCAACGAAGGGAGCCGTTGCACCAACCGATGCCAGCACTGATAAACCGCGTTGCAGATTGTCAGTGCCGACATCAATTGCTTCGCGCAGGCTTGAATGCAGCCACTCCGCCAGCGGAAAGCTGTCTTCTAAGCTGTGCTGATGCTGCTGATGATGTGCGATCGCTGACTTGCCTTCTGCTGCCAGCCGGCGAAACGGATTCGCCGCATCATTGGCATAAAGCTGTTGCTGGGCTTGTGTAAAATCCTCTGTCTGCCAGAACGCTGCCAGCTTTTGCCGGCACTGTCGTAAATGCCACAAACGCCACGCCCGCAGCAAAATAATTGTCCATGACACTATCGACATCAGCAGTAATATCATGGCGACAGTTTTTATTACCAGATCACCCTGTAGCCACAGGGCCTCAATACCATAGGGGTTATCTTGCATAGTTGTATTCCTTAGATTCAGTGACTCGATAGTCATTGCCGTAATGAGAAAACAATGGCTTGTTGATACCAGTATTCAATCGCTTTGCCGGACTGTTGCGCGGCTATATAACGCCAGCGTTTAACGGCTTTGATTGCAGAGCGATCCAGCCGCTTAAAACCACTGCTTTGTTTCAGGCGCACCTCGGCCACTGCGCCGTCAGTCTGAATCAGCACTTCCAGGATAACCTTTCCTTGCTGCTGGCGGCGCAACGCACTGCGCGGATACACCGGTGCCGGGTTGCTGCGCCGTGTCGCATCCACCCGGGGTGCCACAATCGGTGAGATCTGCTGCCGGGCATCGGCACTGTGCTCAACTGCAACGGCCATTTCCTCAGCCTCAGACACAGCAGGCTTTTCAGGCGGTGCTGGTATTTTTACTTTTTTTGCCGCCACTACAGGTTTGGGTTCCGGCACCGGCGCTAGTTTTTTCTGCGCCGCTTTCGGCTCTTCAGCCGATGGCATTTGAACCAGCACACCGGCAATCGCAGGACTTGTTATTATATCCGGCTGCACCGGCTTTGAAGGCAAAACCAAAAACAACAGGCCTGCATGAAAACAGATCACTAACCCCAAAACCATTCCTGCCGAGGGTTTCATCAGCAGCGCACGCTGCAGCTGGCTGATAGCAGACGCGCAGCTTTTATTTTTGCGCTCACGTTGATTTAGATATCAAAAGAAGCGGTCGCATAAATGGTACGGCCTGGCCAGGGATGTGCGACGTAAGCCACCTCATCGCTGAGGTTATCGATGCCAAAAGAAAAACTGGATTTAGTATTTAAGCGATAGGTGGTTTTCATGCCCAGACGTGTGTAACTGTCCTGCGCGCCGTAGACATTATCTTCTTCGTCTGTATTATCGAGTCGTGCATAACTGTTACTGGCATATTGCAGGCTACCACTCAGATCCCAAACCGTTGAAATATGCCAGGTCGCCAGCAGGTTACCGCGCCATTCTGGCATGCGTGGAAAACGGTTACCGACAATAGCGGGGTCGGCGGCATTGCGGACAATTTTTGAATCGGTGTAGGCCAGATTAAAACGAATATCCAGCTCATCAGTCATCACTTTTCTGAGATTGGCAATAAACTCAAGACCGGTGGTTTTTACTTCATCTACCGGCACAAAGGTTCTGACATCAACAGGGCCACTGGTGTCGGTCTGTGACTCGATCACATCTTCGATGTTTTCGCTATACAGATTAACGCGCAGATAACCATCTTTAAGACCATGCTCAACCATTATGTTGTGGTGTAAACCATTTTCCGATTTAAGATCAGGGTTGGCCAGGCTCTGTGAGGCGTAGGCTTCGTACTGACTATACAGTTCTTCAACAATTGGGAAGCGATAAGCCTTTGCCAGAGAGTAACGCACGATCCAGTCTTCTGCCGGTTTATGACCCAGCGAGAATTTGGGTGATACCTGCTCTTCCGAACGCGATGGCGTGTATACCAAATCGGTTACCGCACTGCCGTCCTGATCGTAGTAGCCGTTATCGCTGTTCCACGACTCATAACGCAGGCCAAACGAGGTATCCCAAAGCTCATTCAGTTCCCAGTTAAACTGACTAAAGACCGCAGCAAGACTCGTTTCGCCACCACTGCTATCTCTTAATGTATCCTTAGTGCCTGCTGCATAGTTAGCCGAATCGTAGACATTAATATTGAGTTTATAGCTCTCCTGTCGCAGGCCAGCGATCATGCTCAGGCCATCAATACCGAGATCATCGAACATCCATTTGGCTTCTGCGGTTTGCCAGCCTGTATCACCAAAGTCCGTGATTTTTCCAGCACCGGTCGATAACGTATCGTTTGGATTGAGTAACGACGAGCGTGTTTCATCCTTTGAGACATCAAAGGCACTCAGGTTGATTTCCATCTGGATGGTGTCTGCAAGCTCAGCTTTAAGGCGCAGCCCAACATTCAAACTGTTGCGTTCACTTTCCGTCGCACCGATCCGGCTGCCATTGATGGTATAAACAGTGCCAGCCTGGTCGACGGCGCCACTCCATACCGTATTGCCCAGACTGTCCTGTACATAGGAGTTGCCGATATTGCTGGCGTTACGGTCTTCATAAGCCAGATTCAGCAATGCTGACCAGTTATTAAAATCGTAACCTAATTTTATTTTGTAGTTATCGGTGATGGTATCGACCACACCCGTGTCGCCATAAAATATTCTTGCATTACCGGTTGAATTATTGCCCGCAATGCCGCCCGTAACCGATGTTGTGGATGTGCCGACAGGGTCAATCGCGCTGTCTCTGAAGATCTGTGGTTGCGATTCATTATCAAGGTGGTTAAACGACATATACAGGCTCAGCTCGCCTATCTTATTGCCATAAGACATAAAACCTTTATAGCCATTGACGCTGTCATCAAAACCATAGTCTTGAAAACTTTGTGAGAACAACATGCCATCGAAATGAAACTGCTGCTGCTGCGGAATTTTGGTTTCAATCAACACCACGCCACCCATGGCATTACCGCCATATTCTGCAGAGAACGGGCCGTAGACTACATCCACCTGCGCGATTTCACTGGATGAAACCATGGTCCAGCGCGGTGCACCATTCCAGCGTGACTGCAGTAAATAATGCAATGGTACGCCGTCGGCAAAAACCATCGAGCGTGAAGTCTGAAACATATTGGAGCCACGCAAGCCCAGGGTGCCGTTCGAATCACCAATAAAACGCCGGCGAATGACAATACTGGGTTCATATTTTACCGCGTCTTCCGTCGTCGCCATATTGATGCTCTTTAAATCCTCCTGCTTTAAAGTACTTACCGGGCTGGTATAACCGGCCTGTGCACTTTCTTTTTGCTCGCCCCAGACAACCAGCTCTTGCATTGGCGGCGGGACGGCAGAAATATCAGCACCGGTTTCTGTTTCGGCCGCGACAGAAACCGTCATCGATGAAAAAAGTGCCCATGACAGCGTCACGGTTAACCTGTTTTGCCTGTCCGTATTTTTTTTTCGCAACGCAAGCTCCCCATAAAATATATTTCAAATGACAATAAGAAAAGTCTGGATAAATTCTAGGGTAATACTCAGAAGGAAAGAAGTGACAGATTGACGCGCGACAATCCGTCGCAGTCATAACAATAGGCGTTGATTGAGGGAGTTTAAAAAGCCAGTGCATGACACGCATGACTTATCGGTCATGGATAAAAGGCATGAGCGACGGTTATGCAAGAAAACCGTTCGCTTTTGTAGCCTGAGGCAAAGCAGTTTATCGTCCAGCGGCTGGCCTTGTTCTTTGCCTGGATGCGATGAAACTCAAGCCTGCCTGTTATATCACCAGGCAGGCATGGCTAGTATGCAAACCAGCCGAACCCTGTCAAAGTCTAATGATGAATGGCAACCGCCTTAAGTGTATTCATGGTCGTATCATATGACATGTTTTTCGCAGTCTTGCCTTTAGCAGAACAGGCAACCACGTCATCAATCGACAACATGCCAGTAAAATAACCGTAACTATCGGTCACAGGCAAGCGGCGTACCTTCTGCCTTTTCATTGTTGCCAAAGCGGTTTCAAGGCTTTCGTCCGTTGAGCAAGTGAACAAAGCGCGGTCAGCCATAATAGTCGATGCCGACAACTCCCACGGCGCTTTGTGGTTAATGGCGCAACACATGGCAATATCCCTGTCGGTGATGATGCCAATCGGTTTATTTTCGCTATCAACCACCGGTATAGAACCACAGTTGCCCTCCCACATGAGCATCGCAACTTGATCGAGGGTTGTATCACTGGAACAAGATTTTGCATCCGTAACCATGATTTCATTGACATTCATGTCCATATCTCCTGTTTATTATATGCTGCAAAAAAGGGTGGTTTTCACCAGATTTATTATTCTAGTCTCATCGTGATCGTTATCCCAATTAGATATACTTTTAGTTGTTATTAACTTTTTTCTATGGCGGCTACAGCAGACAGTAAGCCAGTATTTTAACGACAGCCTGCCCGCAACGCATATCGAGCCTGTGAGCTTCACAGTAAAGCGGCCGGAATGTAAGTACTGAAAAATAATTGAAGCACGGCTTGCATGATATTTCTGACTGGCTTGTGAAATCTAGTTATTTGAAGTTTAAATCAATAGTCAGCCTGCAGCAGGACTGCAGCGCTGTTGCCATTATGCTTAAGGCCGTTGATCACGCCTTCAGCGATAATATATTCACTATCGCCAAAGGCGCTGCCAACTTAGGCTGTTATTTTTTATCGTTATTTTATTTCAGATAAAAGATCCGGGTTCTTAACCAGGTTTCTTACTCCGTGCGCATGATCTTCATTAAAGACATTGCCTTTGCACCACTGCTTAACCGAATGAATATTAACTTTAGCAACCTTCGGGCGCACGCTCCAGCTAACCTGGAAAGGCGATGCCTTTTCATTATAAGCCGGGCCAGTTGTTGAGCCGCTGTATTCAACAGGCGTACCCGTATTCGAGGGAATATTCAGCGCCTGATAATAACCGTTTTGCTTGCCATGTGTTGTTAACTTGCCAAAATCGAGTGCCTGTTTATCATTCACCAGTACATAGACCTGGGTTTCAACACGCAATTGTGGATTCTTGATCGAATCACTCAGGCAGGCGCCCAGCGTGGGGCCCGGTTTAATTTTTGCAGTCGAATGCACGTAGTGAACTTCAATGGTATCACCGGAGAAAAGGCCACCATGCTTAGCTGGGCAAACATCCGCACCAACAGGCATCAGATCCTTTTTATTTAACGTGCCAGAGAACCGGTAGCCACTCTGGAAACCATGGCCGTCACCATTGCCTGCGTATTGCGAAAACTCACCGCCCTTGTGTTCAGCGTTCTTGTGAAAATGAATATTACACAGATTCATTTTATTATAAGCAGGTGCCTGACTAAACAGACGTTTGTTTTTACCCGCAGCAGAATCAATATCGCGAGGCGATTGCGGTCCAAAGCCTTTATCCTTGGTATTGTTTTCAAGGCTTTCTCGCTGACTGCTGATAACACTGTCTGCGACAGAAGTATGTGAACTACTCTTCGCCACAACGGCAACAGGCATGAGCACGGCTGTTAGCAGTAACAGAACTTGATTTTTTTTCATTAAAGCATCCTTTTAATGTAATTTGATTTTATATTTAACGATGTAAAGCAGGAACTCAGCCCCGCTATGATTTCATTAGCCATAGCAGAGACTCAGGCTACTGGCACAGCTAAACGAATTTTGGAGTCGAACTCGGTTTTAACAGTAAAAACCGTTGTTATAGAACCAGTGGCGGGGCGCGGGCATCCGCGAGCAGGGCAATCTGCAGCAGGAAATCGTACTTGTTTGTAGCTAAAGCAAAGTCATCTGGCTGTCGATCAAACTGGACACTGATGTCAGCACCCAGCTCATCCGTATCGTCACTAAAGTCTTCAATCAGAAGCCTTGCATCATAAAGATCGTCAGCAAGCAGCATGTCACTATCGACAGCTGATGCAGCAGCCAGCTGGCCGAACAGCGTCAGCGCAAGCAGATAAAAGAAAAAGTGACGACATAATTTCATGACGCAGAATACTATCAAAAAGCCGTATATGCGTCTAAACAAATTTACATAAACTAAGGGTAACTATGTAGTGGAAAACACTTAGATAAAAATAAAATAGCCTGAAAAAAAGCCGGTCATTGATACTTTATTTTTAGCCGTTGTATGCCCGCCATTTATTTTTTTCTAGCGGCCATGAAAAAGCATTTCAGAGAACAACAAACACAGTCAGCCTGGCAAACGGAGATCTTCTATCAATCCAGCAGCTAGTGGGTTTATTTTTGAGCTGGCCGAGCATAAGCGCTGAAAGCGAAGGCCGACACAGGCCGGAGCCTGTCGTGCGAAAGATAAGGGGCTAACAGTAGCAGGTATCAGGCCACAAGCTGTGTTTGTATTTTACACAACACCAGGCCCTTACGTATTAAGCCAGACCTCTGGTGTCTATTTTCTAGCAGAGGCTTTAATCACGGATTAATGTATACATCAAAAGCTTAGAGCCTCGCCCAGCCGCTTTCGGTTATTTACCAGGGCCGAAAACAAAAAACCCCGCAACAGGTTGCAGGGTTTTAGTGAAACGCAAACTAAAAAAGATCAGATCTTAATGTTTGTTGCCTGTGGGCCTTTTGGGCCAGCTTCAGTATCGTATGTTACTTGTTGACCTTCTGCCAGTGTGCGAAAACCACCTTCACTCACAATAGCAGAAAAGTGTGCAAACACATCAGCACTACCATCGTCTGGAGTGATAAAGCCAAAGCCTTTTGCATCGTTAAACCATTTAACAGTTCCTGTTGACATAAGAATTACCTCATTAAATTATAAAAAAAGTGCTACAAATCGTGCGAGATAATTAACAGGAGAAAGCATTATTTGCTACTGACAAAAACCAGGTTGAAATGTATCGTTATGTGATAGTGCCAGTATAACCTGTTCTAATTCACATGCAACCAATATGTGGCCAAAATCATGCATTTCAAGGGATTAACGCTGTTTATTCACATTAATATTGAAAGGCCGCTGAATAAAGCAACTCTGTCATTAATATCTACACTAAAAAAATCTATAAATACGATACCCTCTCATTGTTGGTTACAGTTAAGTCCTGGTTCTTAAACACCCAGATTAAACAATCTCTCTTTTGTGTTGTTACAAGCTGAACCACACACCCGCTTTATTTCTTCTGCCTGTTCTGTTTCATGCATATGAGCCGAAGGGTTAAACAAACTCGACAGCCCATCGTTGTCCTGTCTTTTCAGCTCAAAGCTGGCATCAGTACACATTCCATGCTTTTGACAACGGCATAAATCGCGACCGGTAACGCAAACTTCAGCCAGGTCAGTCTTATTAAGACGGCTTCTGCACTAGTTGTTAAGTTATAAAGTATAAATACAGTCAAACGATTTATTGTATAAACACCATAGCTTCGACAGCGTCACCTTTGAAGCAATGCTTCACACTCTATAATCAAACAGCATTATCCTCCCCTGATATGATCAGGCTCAATCACTGGGCTGTATTATCTGCTGACAGAAACAGACAACTTTGCTTAGCGCTGCAGCTGAGTTATTGTCGCTACTTTATTGTTAATCCTGGTAACATCTTCAAGGTTATTTTTTAAAGATGCGACATTATTAAGTACTGTTTTCCACCTTACATTATGGAAAGGCTCAAAATGATCAGGCCTTAAACTGACACCCTGACCACTGATCGATGAAATGACAACAGGGAAACGATAATTGCTTACGCTTTTATTATCAGTATCCATAATTTCAATTTCAAGCCGGGTATTAACAGCACATGGAATATCACAGTCTTTGATAAAAATACCAAGAATGCCGATATAATAGGGTTTACATTCTGTTAATCGTTTATTATTTTGATACAAAACAAGACTGAGATTATCCAATTTTATTCTTCCCATTATTTTACCAGGCCCTTTAACTCCATCGCTTAAACTGACATGGTGTTTCATTTTGATTACAGTATTAATGAGGGCGGCCTGATCAGGCCGCATCAGCCTCTAAATAATATTTATCATTTTTAGAAAATGAAAAAATATCACTTAGAATTGAACTCCATCTTTCAATGTGTTCAGCAGAGTGATGTTCAAGCCTTAAACCTAAACCATCATCTGATATTGATGTCACGGATACAGAAATACGGTTATCATCAACACATGTTTTTTCCGGACCCAGCACTTCTATTTCCAGCGGCGTGCCATTTTCAAATAGCTGCGAACAGTTTTTTATCTGCAGGCCTAACATGCCCATATAATCCGGTTTGAAAATACCAACAGGCACATCGTCGTGATACAACACAAGATCAATATCAGGTAAGTTTTGCTTTTTCATAAAGACCTATCTCCATGTTTTGTGTTCATTGGCTAAAAAGTATAAAATCACATAAAAGCTTTTAACATACGTAATTTTACTTATGATTTATTACGTTATGATGACCTTGAATAGCTTCACTGGACAACAGAACCAATACAGGCTTTGTGATATCAATCAGGCGACTGTTTTAGCCACCTGCGTTATAAAAAAATACACTGCCGTTTTTTATATACCACTGGTTAATGGCCGTAGTTTTTTCTCTTTGTTCTGTTCATTTGCAATCAGCTGATCTATATCAATTAACTGTTCGGTAATAATATCCAGGATATCATCAACAGCGAGCACACCTACCAGCCCTCCCCGGCTATTAACCACAGGCATACGGCGTATGCCATACAATCTCATGCGTTTAATCGTCGCCATCAGGTCATCATCTTCCTTAACGGTTACTAATTTAAAACTCATAATATCTTCTGATGTGATTAAATGCAGATCAAGATCTTCAGCAAGCACTTTAATCACAATGTCACGGTCTGTCAGTATGCCAACAGGGGTGCGTTCCCCGTTCTTGCAATCAACCACCAGAACATCACCGACATGGTGTTCACGCATCAGTTTGGCCGCTTTAGTGATTGAATCACCCCTGCCTATAATAGTGACTTCCCGCTTGCAATATTCACCAGTCAACATAACGATTCTCTTTTGCTATGCAAATTTCTGCACATTTCAACAGGCCTTTTCAGACCAACACTGAGGGGGAGTTTCACAGCATTTCATATAAATGTTAGCAATTCCGGCTACGACAGGCAGTCAGCAATTCTCTTATATTTATATAGGACGTGTGGATAAGATAAAATACGTATTTCTACGTATTAGATTAACTGTACTGGGCTGATAGCAGTGCGATGCGTACAACATCTGACAGCGAGTGCGCCTTGAGCTTTTCCATTACTTTTGCACGATGCAGCTCAACCGTTCGGGGACTGATGCCCAATTCATGAGCAATGACTTTATTCTGCTTTCCCTCAACCAGCAACTGCATCACTTCTCGCTCACGTTTAGTCAGGCTGGCAATTCTGCTTTGCATATTGCGCTCCAGTTCCTGCGTAGAACTGAACTCAACACACTCTTGCAGACAGTTACGCACACTTCGTAACAGGCTTTCATTATCGAAGGGTTTTTCAATGAAGTCATTTGCACCGAGTTTCATCGCCTCAACCGCCATGACAACATCACCGTGACCGGTAATAAAAATAACAGGAATGCTAACATGCTTTTTTTTCATTAGTTCAAGCAGCTGCAGACCATTCATGCCAGGCATACGCACGTCTAATAACAGGCAACCCGGCTCTGTTGCTGTGTATTGTTGCAGGAACTCTTCGGCAGAGGCATAAGCTCTGGCCGCAAGCTCTTCCGACGCCATCAATAAAAGCAATGCCTGTCGCACAGCATCATCATCATCGACAATATGTACGTACCGTTCATCTTCCATTACGAAGTTCCTCATGATCTAAAGGTAGTGTAAAACAAAACGTTGTACCGCCACAATCATTCTGAATTGCCCACAAACGACCATGGTGTGATTTGATAATTGATTGACTGATTGTCAGCCCCATACCCATGCCTTCTGCTTTCGTAGTATGAAACGGTTCAAATATGTTTTTGATTTGCTCGATCGTCATACCCGGCCCCTGGTCTTCTATACAGACTTCAATTTCAGCCGGTTTAACGCCAACCGTGCTGATATGTAACAGCCGTTCTGACTCGGCAATCTCATCCATTGCTTCAATTGCATTGCGACTGAGGTTAAGCATGACTTGTTCGATCAATATCCTGTCGATCGATAGCAGGGGCAAGTCATCAGCCAGCTTTAAAACCAGTTTCACATTGTGTGAGCGAAGCTCAACGGCAATTAATGACATTGCCTCCTGCACAATATCATTGATACTGGTACTGACTATCAGCAGCTCTTTTTTGCTGGCAAATTCCCTGACCCGGCGGATAACGTTACCGGCACGCGTAGCCTGCTCATTAATATCGCCCAGTGCCTGCATGATTTTATCCGGCTCTGCTTTATCTGATTTAAGCAGGCGGCGGCAGGCATCGCTGTAAATTGAAATGGCTGCCAGTGGCTGGTTTAATTCGTGTGCTATTTCGCTGGCCATTTCTCCCATTGCACTTAAACGCGAATAATGGGCCGACTCCAGCAGACGTTTTCTGTCGATGGCCTCAATCAGCAGACGGTCGGTTATATCGCCTATCATGATGATAACGCCGTAAACCTGTCCATCGAAATCAGCATCCGGAATAAACGTGGCGTTGATGTATCTTTTTTTAGCTCCGGGAAAATCCAGCTGCATATCAAAACTAAGCAGTCTTCCGGCCAGTGCAATCCTGTACTTTCTATACAGTTTTTGGTAAGTATCCTGCTCCCATACCTCAGCAATTTTTTTACCCTTAATCTCTTTTGCTGAAATACCAAACCAGTCCGAATAAGACCGGTTCACAAACTGGTACTCTCCTTTATCATTGATATAGGCAACCAGAACAGGCAAGGCATCGGTGATAATTCGCAGTTGCCGTGCTTTTAATGATATTTCTTTCTTTGATTTATTTTCTTCTGTGACGTCAAGAATGACACTCTGACAAACGTAGGCACTCATCTCGGCCGACCAGCCCCGTATACTTTCGATACGCGCATCAATTTCGTTGCCGGCATTGTTTAATAACCTGATTTCATCAGTCACTTTCTGGTCAGCATTCAGCGTCCTCTGTAAATGATTGAAGAAAAGCCTTACATCAGATCTCAATATCCATTTAGTAAGTGGCTGACCAATGATTCGCGCTCTCACCTGGTCTAAAATGGCGGCACCAGTAAGGTTGATATTTAAAATAATGCCGGTGTCATTCAGGTTGATATAAAAAACCGGTGCAAAATCATAGAGATCCGCATAGCGGTCGCGTGTTTCCTCCAGTAACTGCTGGGACTCGCGTAACTCCTGGTTTTGCATTTCAAGCTCAAGCTGATGCACCTGAAGCTCGTGCAGCAGCACATCGCTGTCGGTCAGGCTTTTATCCCTTGCCTGCAAGGTTTTAATCTTTTCAATCAGCTGCGGCTTGTTCAGCTTGTCAAGATCCGATCCCATGAAGATTCCCTAACACCCGTCGTTTATTGCATACTTTCGTATTTTTTATGAGCCGCCGGTTATTTCTACAATTTGCATCAGCACCATCGGCTCGTCATCCATGCCAGGCGAAACGGGCCGGCCACTGATGCGCATCTGTTTTTTACCGATGCTTTCAAATTCATGCTCGACCAGATAGTCATCAAAACCCTGCTGCTGTTCAATCGTCGTTTCCAGCTTTTGGCGTAACTGTGGTATGCCCCACTGGCCGTTGCCAAGGTGGTATAACAGGTTGCCGATGGTTTCTTTTTCTAACACCTGGAATACCGAATAATAAACCTCGCTGGCCGATACAACACGCAAGTGTTTGTCCAGCACCAGCATCGGGTAACGTACAGCCGCCACCACCGCTTCTGCAAAATACTGGGCGCGCTCAGCCACTACCAGACTCTGTTTCATTTCGTTGATATCAAGAAATGCAATCACAGCCCCGCTGATTTTATTATCCAGTGTTTTATAGGGACGTATGTGTACTGAATACCAGTGGCCCTGATTGTCCTGCACTTCAAGCTCTTCACTGCTGACCGTATCGATAACATCCAGCAACACTTTCTCAAGATGCGGCACCGTGACATTGGCTTTGATATGCGTGATAGGTCGCCCCAGATCGGATGGAATCAGGTTCAGCATTTTTTCTGCTGAAGTACTGAAGCGGCGTATACACAACTCTTCATTCACCATTACGATGGGAATCGACAAACCCGATATCAGGTTTGTCAGGTCGTTACTGAGCTGTTCCAGTTCAATGTTCCGGCTGCCCAGCTCATCATTAACGGTCGATAACTCTTCATTTGAAGACTGCAGTTCTTCCTTTGCGGTTTCCAGCTCTTCGTTAGTACTTTGCAGCTCTTCATTACTGGCCTGAATTTCTTCATTAGCCGATGTCAGTTCTTCATTGGTGACTTCCTGCTGCTCGATGACAGAATGCAGGTACTCGCGGGTAGCCGCCAGCTCCTGTTGCATGCGCTGTCTTTCCGACTCTTCTTCGGCTCCGCCGGTTTCTTTCAATGCCGCATCATCCGCCGTTTTCTGTGCAGTCTCTGGCTGTATTTTGTCAGCCTCCAGAAACGAAATCAGATAACAACAGTTATGTTCAGTTGGGCCTGAAATAGGGTCTACTTCAATGCTGATGTTGCTGATGCCGCTGTCCGTCTGCAGGCGCAGGTTATCTTTTCTGACGCTGGTGTTTTTATCAATGACTTTGTTAACCGCATTGCGTAACTCCAGCTGCAGGCCATTACGCGCCATCTTCAGTAAATTCAGGCTGGCCTCACCTGCAGCGGGTTCAAGGAATGCACCGGTATGCCCCCTGAACTGCAACACATCCAGATCTTCATTCACCACCACACCTGGCGGCGAATATTTTTTTAATATGATGCGGTCAGCTTCACGCTGAATATCGAGGTTAGTCCAGCTATTTTGCGGGCTCACCTTTGATGTATAGCGGTGTAATTCACCGGGTAATGTTCTGCTCATGGTGATATCCGTGAAATCGACTGCCAGTGGTCCGGCGACTGATTTTTTTTCATAAAGTTTGTGCTTTTTATCCGCCATTCTGAATAAGTCGGCATGTCGGCCTATAGTTTCAGATGTACCCAGCAGCAGGTAGCCGCGGTCATTCAGTGCATAATGAAAAATAGGAATAATTTTTTTCTGCAATACCGGGCTTAAATAAATTAAAAGGTTACGACAGCTGATCAAATCCAGTCGTGAGAACGGCGGGTCCTTGAGCACGTTTTGCTGTGCAAAGATGCAGACATCACGGATATGCTTGGATATCTGATAGCCTTCATCTTTTTTGGTAAAAAACCGTTGCAGGCGATTGGCTGAAACAACCTCTGATATTGTTGCCGGGTAAATGCCGTTTCGCGCCCTGTCGACAGCCTGCTCATCAAGGTCTGTGGCAAAAAACTGGATAGCGGTATTGGCTGCCATATCACCGAGGAATTCAAACAAACTGATAGCGATAGAATAAACTTCCTCACCTGTCGAACAGCCTGGAATCCAGATGCGGATTGGCGCATCAACCGGCCGGTTTTTCATGATTGCAGGAAAAGCCGTTTTTATTAACTCATCAAAGACTTCCGGATCACGAAAAAAGCCGGTGACATTGATCAGTAAATCCCGGAACAGGGCTTCAACTTCAGTCGGTGAATTTTGTAACAGCCGCAGATAATCTTCCAGCCTTTCCAGCTTGTGTAACAGGATTCGCCGTTTAATGCGGCGCAAGATCGTACTCTGTTTGTAATAGGTAAAATCATTGCCTGAGTGCTGGCGCAACAACAGGTATATTTTACGCAGATTATCTTCTTCTGCAGGCAAGCTTTCAATGGCTTTAGCCGTGTTGTGTACCAGGTAAGGGTGTTGTCCGATACGAGCCAGTTCACTGGCTATTTTTTTAGGTGGCAGCACAAAGTCCACACACCCGGCTGCGATAGCACTGTGTGGCATGCTGGCATATGCCGCGCTGGCTTCATCCTGTGCAAAGGTAATGCCGCCGGCGGCTTTAATCTCCATTAAGCCGAGCACACCATCAGATGCACTGCCCGACAAAATAATGCCGATAGAACGGTTTGACATTTCTCTTGCCAGTGAGCGCAAAAAGAAATCAATCGGCAGATACTGCCCCGGCGATTCAGAGCGCGGCATAAGATGCAACATGCCGTGTAATATACCGAGGTTAGTATTCGGCGGAATCACATAAATCCGGTTCCTTTCGATAGCCATACCGTCTTTAATTTCTTGCACCGGCATAGCCGTCTCTCTTGCCAGTAGCTCAGACAGCATGCTTTCATGTTTGGGTGCCAGATGCTGAACCAGCACAAAAGCCATACCGATATCGACCGGCATGTGTTTAATAAGCTCAGAAACCGCTTCGAGACCACCAGCAGAAGCGCCAATGCCAACCACCGGGAAGTTTATGCACGATTCAGCCGGCTCACTCTGCTGCTTGTCTGTTTTACCCTTAATCTGTTTACCGCTTGATTTGGATGATTTGGTATTAATAGTTTTTACCTTATAGCCTGCGCCAGTTGTGTCGATAAAGTAAAACTACAATATCATAGTTACCGCTCATACTAAATGAGTTACGGATCAAGATATGCCATAGCTGACTTAAAAATTCGCTGCGTCAAAATTAGTACAAACTAATACTGTTATTATATTAAATAATAAAACACGGGCGATGTCACTCTTCTATACGGCTAATGGAACTGGTAACCATTTTTCTGTCCGTGTTTTATTTTATACATGGCATGATCAGCCCCATCAATAAGCAGCCTTTCTGTTTCACCGTCATCAGGAAACAAGGAAATGCCGACACTGACACTTAAATGGTGATTATTGCCTTCAATGATAAAAGACCGGTTAACTTCAAAGGTGATTTTTTTTGCCACCTTAGCGGCTTCTTGTCTGTTTTTAACCTGCGGCAACAGCAACGCAAACTCATCACCACCCATTCTTGCCAGCGTATCACCTTCACGCAGGCAGGCACGCAGACGCGTACTGATCGCCATTAAAACCTTATCGCCAATACTGTGACCGTAAGTATCGTTGATGGTTTTGAAACCGTCCAGATCGAGATACATGACAGCAAAAATACTGGCATCGCGTTTTGCCTGGGCTAATTCAAGGTGCAGGCGGTCATTAAACAAGACCTTATTTGGCAGCCCCGTTAACTGGTCATAGCTGGCTTTATTGTTCACCACTTTTTCAACTTTTTTCCGCGCAGTCACATCATGCGCAACAGCAAAAATCTGTGCTAAGCCCGGCGAATTACCCGCTTTAATAACATCCATGGAGTGCGGCATAATCACCGGCTGTGGCAGCGGACTGAAGGTAATATCAAAATAATGCATGTCTCTGTTTTTATTCCGGCATTTAAGCCGTACTTCAATATTTCTTGAAAAAAAATGATGATGATTTTTAACATTAAGCCGGGAATCTAACTTGTCCAGATCATCATCACATACAATGTCCGTAAAATGTTTTCCAATCAGCTCAGAGCGGTGATAACCAAGCAGTGTTTCAACTCTTTTGTTAATGAAAGTAAAATTGCCAGCATTATCGATTAGAAACTGAATATCGTGCGATTGCTCAACCATAAACTGATAAACATCACCTGAAAATTCAACTTCATTTGACAGCGCATCATCATATGAAGTTTGTATGGAATGATAGATCGCGCGGCGAATGAGAGGAATCATGGCCTGTGTATCATAGGGTTTAATCATCAAATCATAAGCCCCGCGCCGAACTGTCTCAATCGCAAGATCATCATGTGCGCTATCACCTACACTAATAATTGCGGTACTCGTGCTGTTACTGTGTATCTGCTCAAGGGTTTTCAGCGCATCCAGTGTCGGCATCGTGAGGTCCAGCAACACCAGATCAAAACGATTATTCTTTATCAAAAACGACAGTTTCAAAGCATCACTTGCCGTAAACACCGCGTAACCGAATTTCAGCAACGTGCTCTTTAGCGCATGCAGCGCACCCGGGTTGCAATCGCTGATTAATATCTTTACCAACCCTGTTTCCATTAGAAAACCCGCTCCGCAGTGTCAATGGCCCAATGATACTAAAGCAAAAAGAAAGCGGCCGTTATACGCAATAACACCTAGTTACTTCATCATTTTGAAATAGAAAGAGTGATATGCAAAAAAAACGACCAGAGGCTGGTCGTTAATAATTACTTAGCATTCAAGTGGCTAGAATAAATGCTAAGTGAAGCTAACTTGCGACTGGCTTGATTTGACTCAAGCCGCCACTCTATCCCTGTTTTTTTCCTTTGCCAAACACCTGTGACATGCCTGTCAAACGTTCAGTTCCTCTCGCTATCATGGCTGGCTATTCAACCTTGATAGTATGGTGCTTAGTCTTTTCCATCTTAGGTAAGGTAATCTCCAGCATACCGTCTTTGAATTTGGCTTTTGATTTGCTTTCATCAACATCCGCCGGCAATGTAACACTACGCACATAAGCACCTCTGGATATTTCACAACGGTAGTAATTGCCTTTTTCCTCTTTTTCTTCATGGCTGGTTTTACCCCTGATGGTAACTGAATTATTAGTCACCGTGATATCAAGGTCTTTTTTATCAACACCGGGCAATTCTGCCTTCACCAGAATTTCAGCATCACGGTCAATCACATCCACACAGGGTATTTTTTTCTCAGCAGTAGTAATCAGCTCATCCATGGCAGGCATATCCCAGTGAAAGGGTCTCAGCCAGCCTCTTGTAGAGAAATTTTCAAATAAGCGTTCCATATCTTCAAATGGGTATGGAAAATGTCTGGAAGGTGATTTGACAATCTTAGTCTCACTATTTTGTGTTTTTAAATCACTCATTTTAAATCACTCCTGTTATCAAAATGTACACTGATATAACACGTAATAAAACCAACAGCTCAGTGGATCAGTAAAGAATATATTACGCTTACTTTTTCATTTCGTATCTACGTAATAATACTTATTTGTCAACATTTGATAACAATAATGCAGCGCTATCACAGCATTTTTTATCTGATATCTGCGACTGTTATGAGCCCGTTTTTTCGCTCGATGACAGTTTTTAAAAGCGGCATAAATTTTAAAAAAATCACTGCGTCATATTTTTTTCACCTAATACAAACAGCATTGTTGCATTGTTGCATTGTTTGCCAAGGCAACGCTAGCCCATATAAGCACTGACAATTTCCGCAAAAAAAAAACATGCCGTGATGCAGCACCTGAAATGGCATCATGTTTTTCCATGGTATCGGGCTCATCATTGGGCCGGATTAACAATCACTGAGAAGGCTCAAAAAAATCAGGACTTATTGGTTCTGATATCAGTACACGCCAGGGCCTGGCCAATGTCAGAAAGCATGTTTTTCATAAGCTATTCGCCTAATCCGCTTTTATCCCATTAACATAGCGGCGCGGCCCATTATGTTAGCCTTACACTAAATACTGATATTATGATATAGATCAAAAAACATTCTCCATTTGCGTCTATATTTAATCCATTGAAAAATTATAGTGATACGATGACATTATGAAAATACTCAGTGAAAAAGCGACAATGCTCAGAACCCGAATCCTGCGCTTTAACATTTTACTCGGCTTAATTGTTTTAATGACCGCGTTTTTCTTGATGATGACCGGCGAATACAGCACGCTTGCCGAAAGACAGCAAGCAGACCGGGCTTACAATTACATAATGATTGGCAGCCTGTTATATATGGCTACCGTCTGGTTTGGCTGTGTCTTCACAAAACCTTTCTGGAAATCAAAATCGCAATAGGTCACATCAACGTGAAAGCTGCCTGAGCTGATAACTGACGGCTTTTATTTAGTCCAGTTAGTCTGTTTGAACTGATGCAGCTTTGCATAACCTTTTAATAATGCTTTATGCAGATGAAAGCCGTCCAGTGATAGCCCGGGGCTATGTAAACCGTGGAAAGTTTCGCTACCGTCCAGCACCTTGCTACTGATTGATACGTATTCTTTGCCATACAGTTTGTTCAGGCCATCGGTAAAATCTTCAACCTGCCGCGCATCATCCAGCGCTATATCAATTAACACTTTCAGGCAGTTATATAAATGCAAACGGCATACTGTGAGCTGGTCCATACCCAGACACCAGTCAACCCAGTTCGCTGCCTGCTCGATATCACCTGTTGCCAGATTCAGCATGGCTTTAAGCTCACCGATACGAAGCCCCGCCCATACCGTGCCGCGGTCGGGTGCAACACCGATAAACTCGGCGACACGCTGCATGTCGTTATAGCCACCTTCTTCCAGGCGTTCAAAAATACGTTGCCATTGCGGCTTGTCCAGATGTTTTAATGACAGGATTTCTTCGCGAAATAAAGCCCCCTCGTTGCTGTTACTCCAGACCAGATCATCCACCGGGTAAATATCCGACATGCCGGGCACAATAATACGGCAGCTGTAAACATTGAGGTGCTGGTAATCGGCGATATAAATATCATGGCCCATCTCATGAATAATGCCGCTTAAATATTCAAACTCATCATCGGTATTGCCATCATGGTCCCAGTCATAAAAATCGTAATCGGCTTTGTCTTTAAAAAAGTCATAGGCCAGCAAACCACTGGAATCGATGAAATGTGTTTCCAGGTTATGGTGATCGCCGACTTCGTCGAGATCCATGCTCGGCATAGAAAAGCCATCCAGCTCGTGCAGGCCACGGCCCTGCAATAATTCCGTCACCGTCCGCTCCAGTGCCACTTCAAAACTCGGGTGTGCACCAAACGATGCAAACACCGTGGCATCACGTGAATTCATCAAGGTCACGCTCATTACCGGGTACTTGCCACCCAGTGAGGCATCCGCGACACGGATATGGTAGTCATTCTCTTCGAGTTTATTTATCGCTTCGACTATTGTCGGGAACCGGTTTAACACATCCTGCGGCACCACAGGCAAACAGACACCTTCAGCAATAATTTTGTTTTTAACATAGCGCTCAAAAATTTCAGATAAACTCTGAACACGCGCCTCGTTTTTTGTATTACCGGCCGACATGCCATTGCTGACATAAATATTGCCGATGAGATTCACCGGAAACCATATTTTTTCACTATCACGCAGCCGGCTATACGGTAAGGCACAAATACCGCGTTCAGACGCACCGGAATTAATATCAAACAAATGACTCGCGTCAAGCTGCTGTTCAGGGTCGTAGTAATGCCATAAATCGTCATCCAGCAAACCAGCCGGTATGGTCTCATCAACCACGTCAAACCAGCGTTCATCCGGGTAATGTACAAACCCGCCCTGGCCGAATTGCTCACCCAGATAAAAGTCAGCAAAAAAGTAATTGCAGCTCAAACGCTCAAAGTATTCACCCAGAGCGCTCGCCAGGCAGGCTTTTTCGGTCGCCCCCTTGCCATTGGTAAACATCAGTTCACAGTCTTTATCACGGATATGAACAGAATAAACATTCGGCACAGGGTTTAACCAGGAAGCCTGCTCAATCTCGATACCCAGTGCATTCAGCTTGTCCTGCATGGTTTCGATGCTGGATTCAAGGTCCCGGTCTTTACCCTTGATAAAGGTCTTCTCAGCGGAGGTATTGTTGATAGCGGAGTTACTCATAAGCGACTTCTGTGATCTGATCAGGCTGCTATTAAAGCCGGCATTATACAACAAAACCGGCTTACATTAGCCTATTTAAACACTTGCGCAATCGCTGCTGTGATCAGGCTTTTACCGTTGCTCATAAACTAATGACAAGCTCACAGGCCACAGCCTGCTGTTTCGTGAATTTCATCTGAGAGGACAAATATCACTGCTTGAATGAATGATTTTTCAAAGCAAAGAGAATAACCGGAAGAGATCGTTTGATCCGTATGCATGAGCCGAGGCTGTATTGTTTTATCGAGAGCCGTGATTTCACATAAACACGGCCACATCTATATCACCAACTTTACGCAAAACATTGATGCCGACATCATTGGGGTGCTGGCGAAATGCCAGATCGATAACGCTCTCACCAAAACGCAGATTGGTAATTTGCAAGCGATGGATAAAGGATGGCAGCTGAGGATTTTTAAAGCGTATTTGCGGTTTTTCGACAGAAAAACTCATGCCAAGACAGGCCTGTAATAATTGAAAAACCGCACCACTTGCCCAGGCCTGTGGTGAACAGGCAACCGGGTACAGGGTCGGGCCCTGCCCTTCCCGCCGTTCAAAACCGCAGAACAGCTCAGGCAACCTGTTGAGGTCAAGAACAATACTGGCATCGAACAAACCGGTGAGAATTTGCATCGCCTCGTAACTGAAACCGTAGCGTGCCAGTCCCATCGCGATCATCGCGTTATCATGAGGCCAGATTGAGCCATTATGGTATGACATGGGGTTATAGTTGATTTCCGACTCATCCAGCGTGCGTACCCCCCAGCCAGAAAAAGAGCTATCAGATAGCAGTGTTTTTGCCGTGCGCTGTGCAAATTCTTGATCGACGATGCCGGTATAGAGCAGATGGCCCGCATTCGAGGATTTAACTTTGCAGGCTTTCATCTCGCCATCCAGTGCCATCGCAAAGGTAGACAGCTCTTCGCACCAGAACATGTCATTGAATTTTTGTTTAAGTGATTGTGCCTGTTGTAATAATACGCCGGCGCGTTCTTCTTCACCAAACAGGCGGCTAAATTTTGCCATCGTCAGTTTTGCCAGATAAACATAAGCCTGCACTTCACACAGGGCAACAGGGCCCTTTGCTAAGGAACCGTCCTGATGCATGATGCTGTCATCTGAGTCTTTCCAGCCCTGTTGCAATAAACCGTCACTGGATTCACGGGCATATTTAACAAAGCCATCACCATCGCGATCACCATAGGTATCAATCCACATCAATGCCTGCTGAATATTTGTCCAGATGCTTTCTATAAAAACCCGGTCACCGGTTCGGTCATAATATTCGCCCGCCAGAATAATAAACAACGGTGTCGAATCGATGCTGCCGTAATAAAGCTTAAACGGAATTTCACCGAGTTCAGCCATTTCACCCTCGCGGGTTTCGTGCAGGATTTTTCCCGGCTCTGCATCGGCCTCTGGTTTGTGTTCTGTTGCCTGATTTTGTGCAAGAAAATTTAAAACGCCTTTTGCAATTTCCGGGTAGAGCCAGAGATATTGCAACGCGGTGATGATGCCGTCGCGGCCAAACGCGGTACTGAACCAGGGCACGCCGGCAAACGGATAGGCACCGAGTTCGGTAAGCGTGGTTAACATGCGCAAGTCAGCTGCCGAGCGGTTTACCCAGTCATTGAACTGTTCATTTGATGAAAAGATATCCGCGCTCAGCGCATCGTATTTTTCTATGAAGTTATCGGTTTTCTGCATCGCCTCAAAATAAGACAAGATTTCCGGTTTCTCTTCTCCCGCTTCACAGCTGATATTAATATACAGATCAAGTTTCTGATGTGGCTGCAGGCTGACCGGGAATTTTGCCATGTGCCCCTCACAATATTCAGGTGCAATATTGAAGTGTATATTTGTATGCCGGCTTATATTATCCAGGCCGCGATAACCAAGACTGATCACGTTATCCTTACAGGTTACCGGCAACAAGCTTCCGGATTTTTTCCGCGACAAACCACGAACCTGGAAAATATCGTTATAGTCAGCGGCAATTTCAAATTCCATATTAAAATGAATTTCTTTGCCATTAAAATTTTGCAGCCTGATATGCTCATGCTGCACACCTTCTGTTAAAAGCTTACAGCGGAAAATATGCAGCGTGCCTTTGTGTATATCACTTTTGCCCGAGGAATACAGATCTGGCGTTGTCATATCAACTGTCATCAGGCTATTGTCTTTTTTTACAGTGGAGTTTAATAACATCGGCCGGTTCTGATTAATCGTCAGTTCAAAACGTGACAAAAACCGTGTGCCCTTGTGGTACAAACCCTGATCGCCGATGCCGATATGCTGGACATCACCATGACGGTCAAACAAGCCGAATGTGTCGCCTTGCTTTAAAACCCGGGTGCGATCATCAGCACGTGACGAGGTAGCCAGCACATACCATTTCTTTTTGATGAGAATCGCATCATCCATTAGCTACATAGCCGCCAGACGTTATGTATTTTTGTGCTATCAACGCGCTGTACGCATTGGCATAGTCATTGGCCATACGCCTTGCAGAAAAACGTGTCTCAAAAATCTGCCGGCACTTATGCCGGTCGATTGCCTCAATTTTTTCAACCGACTTCAGTGCCTGCTCAACATTTTTAACGATCAGTCCGGTTTCACCATGACTGATCACTTCAGGCACTGATCCGCACTGATAGGCAATTGTCGGCGTGCCGCAAGCCATGGCTTCTATCATCACCAGACCAAAGGGTTCGGGCCAGTCTATCGGGAAAAGCATGGCATAGGCGTTACCCAGAAACAGGTTTTTTTCCAGTTCATTAATTTCACCAATATACTCAATCAATGGGTGCCTCAGCAAAGGTTTGATTACGTCATTGAAATATTGCTGATCCACCTTATCGACTTTGGCTGCAATTTTTAACGGCATGCCAGCGCGTATGGCGATGTTGATTGCACTTTCTATGCCTTTCTCGGGAGAGATACGGCCTAAAAATGCAAGGTACTTTCCCGCAACGGATTGAAACGTATAAATGTGCTCCGGCACACCGTTATACACTGTCGATAACCAGTTAGCGCTGGGCAATGGCATGCGCTGGTTATTGGAAATCGATATCACCGGCATGTCATAAAATTCCCGATAAATTTTCTGCAGCACAGGAATATCCAGACGGCCATGCAAGGTTGTTAACTGCGGCAGTTTTAACTGACGCGATAACGGAAAATGCAAATAATCAATATGAAAATGTATCACATCAAATTCTTCTGCCCGTTTCATTACCTCGCTTATTAACAGCATATAATAAGCAAAAGAGTCTGTGGACTGGCCCAGACGCAGTGAATAATCATTAACTGATACCAGCTGTGCCGATGTGCTGGAATCACCACTGGCAAACAGGGTGACATCATGACCCAGGTTAACCAGCTCTTCTGTAAGATAAGACACGACCCGTTCGGTACCACCATAATATTTTGGCGGTACGCTTTCTTCAATCGGCGCTACCTGAGCAATTTTCATCCGTTCATTTCCCTGTTGAACACAGACACGTGTCAATATAATAAATTCGCTTTTATCTTCGCTGCCTGCAAAACTGACTGCATCTGACAGCTGTTTAGTTTTTGGCTTATCAAACTGAACGATAAGGCAGACAGTCATAATGTCTTTGAAAATATAAGCTATCAACAAACCCATACTATTTATAAATTAAATTAAAGTCCTGCCTTATAAAATACGTATTTATACCTAGTCCGTGACCTGCCTCGCCTGTGTTAAGCTTTAATGACTTGCTAAAGATTAGTCACAGCCATCATGAATTGCTTTAACTGCCTGATCGTAATAGCAAGTTACAATTGCTCTGTATTGCTCAGATGATGCACTGGAAAAACGTTAGATTTACCTGGCGCTATTATTTAACGGCTAAGGCTACAGACATAATGGTTATGGATAAAAACGTAAACGACATTATCATCAGCGCCTCGGTCACACAGATACCGCCATCATTGCTGACACAACTCAAGCCCGGCGGCAAACTTGTGCTGGCGCTTGGACTCGCTGTCATGAAACAGGAATTGCTGCTGGTTAAAAAAGATAAAAAGAACAAACTGAGCATTGATTCAATTTTTTATGTACAGTTTTTGCCACTGCTGAATAACACCTTGTATGCACCTGTGGAGGCTGTTAACTAACAGAAAATTATGAGACATGCACAGACACACGTTATTATTTATCGCACATTTTGAGCTCACAAATGTCACCATGACACGCCAGCTCAAAGATGCCTTACTGGCAACCATTGGCTTTCTGCTTTCTCCGCTAAGCTGGTGGAACGATGCGTTCATAAATTTACCACTGGCCTATGTCTTTTCCTTGCCCTTTTCCCTGATTAATGAGCAGTTGTTTTTACCGATGCTTCTTTTCGGCTACTGGGTCAGCAACCTGCTGGGTTTATTAATGCTACACCGCGGCGGCGAAAACCTGATCAGCAAAACCCGCCCTGTTATCAGCCTCAGGCGAAGCCTGGTTATTTCATTACTGTATTCAGTTACAGTCAGCGCCCTGGTATTACTTGACTGGCTGGCGCCACCCACTGAACTGTTTGCACTGCTCGATAAAGGATAATGTATGCACAACCTGAGCATCACGGCGCTGACATCAGAATACGCTGCACTGCCAGTAGAGATCGTTGAGCGTAAAGGCACGGGGCACCCGGATACCATCTGCGATGCGCTGGCCGAAGAGTTAAGCCGGGCATTGAGCCAGTTTTATCTCCAGCATTTCGGTTTTGTGATGCACCATAATGTTGATAAAGCCTTGTTATGGGGTGGCCGTTCACAGCCCCGCTTCGGCGGCGGAAAAATCATTGAGCCAATGGAAATATTTATCGCCGGGCGGGCGACCGGGGAATATAAAAACATCAAGGTGCCACTGCAGGAAATGATAATGCAAAGCAGCAGGCGCTGGTTACAGCACAATTTCCATGTGCTTGATGCCGAAACAGAGGTAAAAATTCACAGCCTGATCCGGCCCGGTTCTGCAGACCTGGTTGAGCTCTATCTGCGCCAGCAAAAAACCGGCATTGCGCTGGCTAATGACACCTCATGCGGCGTCGGCTACGCACCGTTAAGTGAACTCGAACGCATGGTATTACAAATTGAAAAGCACTTAAATTCAGCAGCCATTAAACTGGCACACCCGGAAATAGGTGAAGACATAAAAGTCATGGGCGTGCGCAAACACAACAGCATTGACCTGACTATTGCCTGTGCATTCATCGACAAATTTATCACCGACAAAAACGATTACCTCAGCAAAAAATCAGATCTCACCACACTGGCAGCAGACGTGGCTAAAAAAGAATCAGAGCGGCACATATTCATCACCGTTAATGCCGCAGATGAGGTGGAAAATGGCAGCTTCTATTTAACCGTAACCGGTACCTCGGCTGAATCGGGTGATGACGGTGAGGTTGGCCGCGGCAACCGTGTCAATGGCCTGATCACACCCTACCGGCCGATGAACATGGAAGCCGCTGCGGGTAAAAACCCGGTCACCCATGTCGGCAAGCTGTATAACTTTGTTGCACAACAAATAGCCGAATCACTCGTCGATGAGCTCGACGAGATCCGTGAAGCCCGCTGTTATTTAGTCAGCCGGATTGGCAGCCCTATCAGTCAGCCCCAGGTAGTCGATGTACAACTTTACCTGGCGCATGGAAAAATCACTGATGCCATCAGCAAACGTGTAAGCGATGTGGTAACACAGAAACTCTGCAGCATTGCAAACATCCGCGATCAGTTAATCGCCGGCCGTCTTCGTGTTTATTAATCACAGATTAAACGCTGACACAACCGGCCTGACTGACTCAGCCTTTTATACACACCAGCGGTTCTAAGCGTGCCACTTTCTTTGCCAGCCCGGCCAGGTCTGCTGAATCCACCACCGCCGATACATCTTTATAAGAACCGGGCGCTTCTTCTGCTACACCCCGCATCGATGCACTGCGAATCAATATGCCTTTTTGTTCTGCCAACTGTTCAATCAGCTGCCTGCCGTGCCAGAGTTTGGTGGCCTGATGACGGCTCATGGCACGACCTGCACCGTGGCATGCAGAACTATAAGCCAGTTCTTCGCTTTGATTTGTGCCGGCAAGAATATATGAACTGGTGCCCATCGAACCGCCAATAATAACCGGCTGCCCCACATCTCTTAATGCTGACGCAATATCGCGGTGGCCCGGACCATACGCACGGGTGGCACCTTTGCGGTGTACATAAAGCGGGCGTTTCCGGCCATTGATTTCATGCTCTTCGAGCTTACAGGTGTTGTGCGAAACATCGTAAAGCAAAGCTAAATCAGCGGCTGGCAATACCGCTTTAAAAGCGTTGCGCGTTAAATGGCTTAGAATCTGGCGATTGGCAAAGGCGCAATTAATAGCGGCACGCATCGCCCCCAGATAAGCCTGACCTAAATCTGATTTCACCGGCGCACATGCCAGTTCCCTGTCGGCTAACTCAATGCCAAACCCGGCGGCCTTTAACGCCATGGCCTTTAAAAATTCGCTGCCGATCTGATGGCCCAGGCCCCTCGAGCCACAATGTATACTCACCACGACGTCACCTTGTTTCAAGCCGAAACGTTGCGCGATCTGCTCGTCATAAATATCTGTGACCTGCTGCACTTCAAGGTAATGATTACCAGAACCCAGCGTACCCATTTCATTTTGCTGTCGCTTTTTCGCCTGCTCAGAAACATGGCCCGGTTCAGCGCCTTTCATGCAGCCCCGCTCTTCAGTTCGTTGCAGGTCGGCCTCATCACCAAAGCCGCGATCGATGGCCCAGCGGGCACCGCCTTTGAGCATGGCGTTCATTTCTTTCTGACTTAAATGAACAGGGCCGGTACTGCCCAGACCCGCCGGGATATCACGAAACAGCTGATCGGCCAGTTTCTTTTTATAAGGCGTTACTTCATTAATCATTAAACCCGTATGCAGGCAGCGCACACCACAGGAAATATCAAAACCCACACCACCGGCTGAAATGACGCCGCCGTCATCGGCATCAAATGCCGCCACCCCGCCAATCGGAAAACCATAACCCCAGTGGGCATCCGGCATTGCATACGCTGCAGCCACAATGCCCGGTAACATCGCCACGTTGCAAAGCTGTTCGCGCACTTTATCGTCCATCGCTTTGATTAAGCTTTCATCGGCATAGATGATGGCAGGCACCCGCATTTTTCCATTTGCTTCTATGCGCCAGCTGTAATCGTTTATTTTATTAAATATATTGATATCGATGAGCGTCTCCCTTTATCCCTCCATCACACATCAACCACCGTTTGCGCTAGCCAGTTACCCTTGTTATCTTGCTGTACCCGTAGCCCGGTTAATGTCACGCCTTTAATCTCAACTGCAGGCTGATGCTTTGCAGTGTCGATTGCTTCACCGCATACCGTGGCTTTTAAATGGCCGTGGTTAATCTGCACATCAAACTGACTGAATAACATTTGCCGAACCGCCATTTCGTAAACCAGTGCATTGAGCCAGTCGACAAACAGGTATTCAATATCGGCTGCCTTACATTCCATATCAAAACACGTTTCGGCCTTGATTAAATGCGGCTCCGTTATCACCGCCATCATGGCGCGAGCTGCCTCGGTAAAAGCCTCTTGCAATGAACAGCCATAGCCCCTGATGCCAATATCCGCATCGTGCTGAAAGTGTTGCCAGCTGACTGTCTTTTCAGAAGGCTCATTTTTTCCATATAACTTCCGCAGTTCATGCTTGGCCTGCTGCAAAATAATTTTTTGCTCCGGCGCAAGATGCGTGCCCGCACGGTTAATATAAAAAACCAGCATCGACATCGCAGAGCGAAATGGCGCTGACTTGCGACGGCTACTGCTATCGGCAGATTTTTTTAATGACAGGGCAATTTTAACGGGGTCTTTCCAGGTAAAAACACCCGGCTCTAAATCAAGCGCATCGCTTTCACGAGTCACCTTTGATGACCAGTTTCGTGACGAGGCTATTTTTTCTTTAACCATGTGCATTACCATCAGTGGCTAAATTCTTCAGCGAGTACACGTTCAAGCGCCAGGATAAAATCACTGTGGCTGGTATAATGGATAGCATTTAAACCCATTTGTTTTGCTCGCTGCACATTGTCTTCATTATCATCGACCAGCAGTACTTGCGCCGGCTCAAGGCCCAGCTCCGTAACCACATCGGTAAACAGGCTGGCGTCACGCTTGCCTTTACCGCGGTAATAACTGTTAAAGACGTGATCGAACTCCTGATAAAAATGATCGACTTTATCCAGCTCATCCAGCCACGGGGTCTGGTCACTTAATATGCCAGCAAGATAACCTTTGGCCCGCAGTTTTCTGACCAGTTCGATCACCCATATCCTGATCTGGAAACCCTCTAACACGCGCTCAGTCAGCAACTCATCATCACCCTCAAGACCGGTGCGCTGGCGCAGCAAGCTCCAGAAATCGTTGACATTTCCCCGGCCCAGTACAAAACCGGAATCATATACCGCATCCATGCCTTGTTGCGGCATCGTTTTAGCATCAAGCGCCTGCTCTTCAGCCAGACTAATAAGGCCGTGATAAAAACCTTCTTCGGCAATCACCCCACCGTAGTCAAACAGCACGGCATGTATTTCAGCATTCGTCATTAGATGATCACAGGGCAGTAAGTATTAATGGTATTAATGGCATAAATGACAAAAATGACAGTGCCGCACACCTTTAAAAAGGTGATGGAACTGTTGGCGATCAATATGTAACAGATGCCTGTGATCACCGGCCTCCAGATAAACATCGGTCAGATAATTCAGGCGACCATCAAGATAAGTATCAAGATGATAAGCCTGACCAAGCGGCGGAATAGCACCGGCCTGACAGTCACTAAACAGTTGTTTGAGCACGGATTCAGCCACCAGCTTAAAATCACGGTTGAGTGTTTTTCGAAGTGAAATCAGTTTTAACCATTCGCCGGCCGGCAGCACCACCATCGCATAACCTTTTGAATCTTCAACAACAACTGCTTTTGCGATATGGCGCTCATCGACATAGGCACGCCTGGCCGTCTCAAGGCTTGAATTGGTTTTTTTATGTGACAGCAAATCATAGTGAATATTGTGATCGCTGAGGTAGGTATAAACAGTATTTGATATGGACATAATAAACCTCCTTTATCAGCCGTTACAACACATTCCATCTTTTATAAACTTACGCCCAGTCAAGTTACCGTGTACTGACACAAATCAAATCGTCTTTAGTTTGGCCACATTGGCGCACAATAAATTTGCCTTTATCTGCCTGCACTTTTAAAAACAATGCAGAAAAATTTTATCCCTGAAAGCAGCCGGTGAGCCACATCACAATAAAACATTATTTTATAAGCGGCTGATGTCATAGCCGCACAATAACTATTGCACTGCATTTACCCGGTTAGCTATACTGAAACCGTATCAATCGTAAATAATTAGTTTGACAACTCACTTTTATAAGTACACCGGAGAGACTTATGAATAATTTAAACCTACGATCTGAACAGATAGCCCGTTACAAAGCCCGCCTGAATCACCTTGATGAACTGCTCGAACGTGCCCGTCAGAAACAAATCAGTGAAGCCGCGCACGAAAAAGAACTTAAAGAGCTGACCACGCAGATTGATGAGATAAAAGCCAAAGATTTCGACAACTGGCAGGAACAAGCCATAGAACAATCAGGGCCGATGGCCGTGTGGGACATTGTTGCCCAGAAACTGGAAGCACTGGTAGAAAAAATTGAAAAGTAACAGGCAAGCAGCCTGTCTGCTAATGCCGGCAAGACTTGTCTTTGAATTCACAGAATGCATTTTCGGCAGCTGATTGTTTGGCTTTTTCAGCCATCACGACCGGGGCGCTATATAAGCGCATAAGTTGAATGCCTGATGACGCCCGGTAATGTTATTTTCTTTTGTGAAACCTTTCAACACGGAACTCTGCCGCACCAAAAAGCCAGGAAATAAGCACGGTAATAAAAGCCATTGTCGCCACACTGACTATTGTCGCCAGCACAAAGATCACAACAAAGCCTGCTGTCAGCGTCACCGCAACACCTATCACGGGCAACAGTACGAATATAACGATGGCCAGTACCAGCGCCGCAATAATAATGGCACCGGTTATCAATAAAGCTTTGACAAAAGGGCTGGTGATTTCCTTACCGTTGATAATGATCCTGGTATTCATGGCTAGTTACCCCGTCATAAAATGAGATTAGCGAATGCTTCTCTGTGTGCCAGCTGACTAAAACCGCTATCGAGCTATAGTGGCGCAAGACCAATCACCTTATTACGCAGATTTGCGCTGGTGTTATGCAAAATCGTAAACCAGGCCGGCATAAAATGCAAAGCTCTGAACCGGCAGAATACGCCTGAGTGACTCCAGCTCGTTTGCCACTCAGGGCGATAAAATGCCGTCTAAAACTGATCGTAGTTGCTTTTCACTGACTGCCGCGCTGAGCACAGCTTGTCTTGAGCCAGCCGCATCAAACACAACAAGCACAACAGCGCCTACACCCTGCCCGCGCATAAAAGCCTGCGCTTTTGCCGTATTAACATCAACGGCTAAAAACTCGACCCTGGCTTCATAGTCAGCACGCAGCTTATTGAGCAGATCCATCGCCAACATACCACCGGCATTATTTTTATCATGCGTTAGCACCACAACCACAGAGCCCTGTGATATTTTAGACAGATCATCACTAAAGCCTTTAGGCAATGCCATAAACGCAACAGTCAATATCAGACAGACCGCTAAAATAATAACCAGATTCATCGGCCTGTTAAAAGTGTTTTTTGTATTAACCATTCTGATGCCATTCCTGTAATGATTGAAAAGATATATATTTAAAAACCGACGAGATTGCAGACACAAGTTCAAACTTTAACTGCCCGTTCCGTTTTACTCCACAACCTGGCTATTGTCTTCTTTCAGGTATGACCTCAGATGCGGATTTTATACGGTAACAAGGCCCGGTTTTTTCCTGATTATATTATTTATACCGGATAAAGTGACTTATTTCACTGGCTACTTGTGTCAGTTGTATCGGTTTGGTCAGAAAGCTATTCATTCCCGCCTGGAGACAGGCCTCTTTATCTTCAGCAAATGCATTGGCCGTTAACGCGATAATCACAGGCTGCTTAATCTCTAACTTGCGAATTTTCATGGTGGCACTGATGCCATCAAGCACAGGCATTTGCATGTCCATGAAGATAAAGTCGTAATCGTTTTTTGCTGCCGCTTCAACGGCCTGCTGGCCGTTAGCGACAAGGTCTATGTTGTAGTGTAACTTTTCAAACAGCTGGTTAATAATAATCTGATTAACCTCATCATCCTCGGCCAGTAAAATAGACAACGGGTGCTGCTGGCCCATCAGCGGGTCAATCTCAGAAAGCCTGATCTTTTCATTTTTGTCTGCCGGCGCAGCTGAGCTCAGCGGCAGCAATACAAAAAACGCTGCGCCTTTTCCTGTTTCACTTTCAACCCATATTTGACCCTTCATGGCAGTGGTCAAACCACAGCAGATTGATAAACCAAGCCCGGTACCGCCGTACTTTCTTGTGGTGCTGGCATCAAGCTGACCAAACTTTTTAAATATATTTTGCTGGTCATGAGCGGATATGCCGATACCGTTGTCTTCGATTTTAACTAACACCATTTCCTGACCCGCTTGCTGTTTAGTCGATAATGAAACCAGCACCTGGTCTTTTGTAAATTTAATAGCATTGCCGATGATGTTGATCACAATCTGTCTATAACGGGTGATATCTCCGCTAACCCACACCGGAACAGTGTCATCAATTGTCAGTGAGAGTTCCAGCTCTCTGTCAAGCGAACGATTTGAAAGCAAACTGACTAAAGATGATGTGCACTCATGCAAATCGAAGGCTCGCTGTTCAAGGATTATCTTTCCTGATTCGATTTTTGAAAAATCGAGTATATCGTTAATCAGTGTCAGCAATGTTTCACCCGCATTGTCTATCATTTTTAACAGCTGCATATTCTTTTTATCTTTAATATTATCCAGCAATAACTGTGTGCATGAAATAACAGCATTCATGGGCGTGCGAATTTCATGGCTCATGTTTGCCAGAAAAAGTGATTTTTCTTTTACCGCCTTCAGGGCTTTTTTATTTGCTGCTCTTAGCTCCAGCTGGCTCATGACCTGTCGCGACAGAGCCACTAAAGCGTGTTGCTGCTCAACCGTGATCTCACGTGCATGGTCGTCAATAACACAAAGCGTGCCTATTTTCTCTCCGCCGGGTGCAATCAACGGCGCACCCGCGTAAAAGCGTACATGTGGCGCTGCGGTGGCCAGCGGATTGTCGTGAAAACGCTCATCCTTAAACGCATCGTTAATAATAAACACCTCATCCTGAAGGATGGCGTGCGCACAAAAAGCAATATCTTTCGATGTTTCAGACACATCAAGCCCGGTCTTAGACTTGAACCACTGGCGGTGGTCATCGAGCAGAGAAATCAGCGCAATCGGTGTATTACAAATCTGCGAAGCGATCAGCGTCAAATCATCAAAATCTTGTTCCGGCAAGGTATCGAGAATATCGTAATTTTCAAGCACAGATAAACGCTGTTCTTCATTAACCGGTAATGGTGCTTTTTTCATATGGGTATTTCTCAGGAATCTATCTGAAAAGCATAGATGATATATAGACAAATTTCAGACGATTGCCGCATGCTGTGCCAGCGGCAGAAGCCTCAGCATCGGCGCCAAGTGATACAGCAGTCAAAGCCTGATACGCCATTACTGTTTAGTTCTTTTTTTCACAGCGGCCTCATCACCGTGTTTTCTGCAGCACTTTGTGCTGCAGCCTTTGCTCTGTCCGCCTTTTTGATATAAGGCTCAGCTTTAGAACGCGCGCCCAGCTTCGCTCGTGCAGGCTTGATACATTTTTTAAACAGCGCATCAATTTTCTTTTTTCTATTCATATCAGTGTTGCATTAATCCGCACAGCGATAACGGCTATGATTTTTTTGGCCGGGGTACTGGCCTGTAGCAAGACAGTACTGGCAATGCATTCAGGGACGCAGCGCATAGGTTTCATCAAAAATCGCTTCCAGCCCGGGGTGCACGCCCCTGACACGGTCTATGACTTGTTTTGCCCAGTCAAAATACTGCTGCTTTCTTTCCAGGCTCCAGCTCGGCGGCGGGTTAATGACTATGTCACGAAGGTTTGATATTTTGTCCGCCAGCTTAACCAGTTTTGCTTTGTCCGAGGCCTGTGCCGCATGTTCTATCTGTTGCAATTTTCTCTCAGCCTTGGCCAGTAATTTATCGTCCGTCACCTCCATAACAATATCACTGATAATAATGCCAAACTCGTTTTCTAATTCACCCTGGGTGGTATCTGTATCCTCAACCGTATCATGCAAAAGCGCACCGCATATTGTCTCTATATCAACGATATGTGCTTCATTGCATAAAATATTCGCCAGCGAAATGGGGTGATTGATATAAGGTGATGCATCAACGTCTTTTCGGCGCTGGTCTTTGTGTTTATGGGCAGCAAAAGCCAGGGCCTTTAATAACAGCTTCATTTCCGTTTCATTCGTGCCCATACATGATGTCTCCTTTTTTATTTTAATGGTTAAATGCGGGCAATTCTTCGGGCAGACAAGCCTGACTTTATTCAGCCCTGACGTTAATATTATCGAGCCGGACAGATAAAAACAAACCCTGGCCGCTAAAGCAAAAGCAGCAGAGCCTTAGAACCTGCTTTTATTAAAACGCTGCGTCGCGATATGCCGGCGTACCACCGCCAGACAATTCGAATCGGGAAACTTGTTGATCAGCTTTTGCCATGAGTCGAGCTCCCTGTCTGGCATTAATCTGATCTCAATCTTTCTGTTCATGGCCCCCCCCGGTGTCTGCCGCGCTGAAATCAGACCAAGGTAATACGCTTTATCCGCCTCGACTGTTATCTCAAACTCCTCTGTTGGCGGCATATAAAGTGTTTCCCACATATTCACATTCCACATGTTTATTTTAAGCACCCTGTATGTTGCAGCATCAAGACGCGGAAAAACCACGACGCCGCTTAACGGGCTTAAGAAACCTGCCGTGTTGAAACTACCGGATAAAATTATTTTTTCAGGCGCGGCAATGTTAATTATCGCCGCTCCATTGAGCGACAGGGTGTTACCGGGTCTGGAGGTGATGGCATCCACTAACAACAGGCCTTTACCTTTCTCACAATGCAAGTCTTTGAGATGCGGGTAACTCACCCTGGATTCCTGAATATTCTTTTGGTACTGCTCAACCACTGCACAGCTGTTAAACATCATCACGTTCGGTAAAATAAGCAACAATAAAACGTATGCAGGCATGATCTTTCTCCTTTTCATTGGCGCTCTCCTTAACAACCAGAGCCAATGGCTATGACTTAGCCCTCTGATAAAACTCAACCGAGCCGGCTCTGCATTTCGGCGATAAAGGCGGCCCGACAGGGTAATCATTATATCAATCTTTTTGCCGGTCTCTTAACAGTTAAGACACGAAGCCTGAGTAAAGGTATTGATCTCAAACAATAAACGCTGGCGCGTGCATATAACGCCTGGCTAAATTAAAAAAACAACGCAAGATTCAGCACAATTTTGACAGAATTGTGCCAGCAGATGACCAAGTGAAAGAACAAAGGTGGCAGGTATAACGGCAAGCTTTACTATTAACTCAGGCCAGAGCATAAAACAATCGCTGATGCGAGCGCTGCGGGTATCACTACTTTGCCGAAGCCATGCAGGCAACCGATAAGATCAACAGTGAACAGCGGCTCGTGGCAAACAGACAGAGGTGCAGATGAGAATAATCTAATGTTACAGTAGCGATACTGTCATCATGCTTTTGATTAGCCCGGTTTTTTTAACCGGACTAAAAATCTAAGCGCTACTCAATCCTCAATATATAACGTATCAGGCTTGATGGCCAGGGTGCCTTCCGCGGTCCCATCACTGACGTACACTTGATAGAAAGCTGAAGCATTCGTATCGGCCAGAAAGTAAACGCTATTACCACCGCCCCAGTTCATCGCCCCCCAGTTAAAACCCACAGGATAGCTGTCACCACCGAGGCTGATATCTTTCACCATCACGGTGCCGGCACCGGTGCCGTCGCTTTTCCACAGCTCATAGCCGTGTATGCCGTCATTGGCTGTGAAATACAGCGTCTCACCGCTGGCGGTAAGATCTGAGGGGGCGCCGTTACCACTGAGGTTAATGTCTTTAAGCATCACGGTGCCGGCCTCGGTGCCGTCGCTTTTCCACAGCTCATAGCCGTTTATGCCGTCACTGGCTGTGAAATACAGCGTCTCGCCGACGGCGGTAAGATTGTAGGGGCCGCCGTTACCACTGAGGTTAATGTCTTTTAGCATCACGGTGCCGGCCTCGGTGCCGTCGCTTTTCCACAGCTCATGGCCGTTTATGCCGTCACTGGCACTGAAATACAGCGTCTCGCCGACGGCGGTAAGATTATTGACATAGCTGATCGTAGCCGCGTTGATGTCTTTCACCATCACGGTGCCAGCCTCGGTGCCGTCGCTTTTCCACAGCTCATAGCCGTTTATGCCGTCATCGGCTCTGAAATACAGCGTCTCGCCGACGGCGGTAAGATAACTGACATGGCTGCTGAACGTAGCCGCGTAGATGTCTTTCACCAACACGGTGCCGGCCTCGGTGCCGTCGCTTTTCCACAGCTCACGGCCGTTTATGCCGTCATCGGCACTGAAATACAGCGTCTCGCCGACGGCGGTAAGATTACTGACATGGCTGCTGGCAATACCCGCGCTGATGTCTTTTAGCATCACGGTGCCGGCCTCGGTGCCGTCGCTTTTCCACAGCTCATAGCCGTTTATGCCGTCATCGGCACTGAAATACAGCGTCTCGCCGACGGCGGTAAGATTACTGATATAACTGCTGGCAATACCCGCGGTGATGTCTTTTAGCATCACGGTGCCGGCCTCGGTGCCGTCGCTTTTCCACAGCTCATAGCCGTTTATGCCGTCATCGGCTCTGAAATACAGCGTCTCGCCGACGGCGGTAGGATTACTGACATAACTGCTGGCAATACCCGCGTTGATGTCTTTTAGCATCACGGTGCCGGCCTCGGTGCCGTCAGTGCGCCACAGCTCATAGCCATTTGCGCCTTCAGCCGCCTGGAAGTAATGAATGGCGCGGCATTGCACCGCGATGTCGCTGACATCCTGACCATTCACCACAGCACTGCCGCTCACTCCACAAGTCTGGAACATGCTGGCATTGAAGAGAATATCGATACTGCTGCCGTCTGCATAGTCTGTGCTAAAGGCAAAGGGGCCATCGGCCTCCAGCGTGAGGGTCTCAGCGCCCAGGCTCAGGTTCAGCGGCCGGCTCAGACCAGTGATGTTACCGCTAACAATAAAGGTAGCAGGGTCTGATGTGACAGGGTCTGATGTGACGGGACCTGATGTGACCGGGTCTGATATCACCGGGGCCGAGGTAGCGGGGTCAGATGGGGCAGGGCTATCACTGTCGCAAGCCATCAGGCTCAGAACCAGTAACAATACGACGATGTGATATATGTTTTTCATGTTCTGAATTCTTCTCATGGCTTTATCCTTCAGGTGAAACGCTAGTTTGTGCGAATTGACAGCGACTATATCACCGTCAATGGCTGTTTAAATCACTCATATGGACTAGTCCATGACTAGTCCATGAGAACAACAGCTGTGAAAAAACGGGGCTTTAATGCGGTGACAGGCAAAACGGGGGGGGTAATATCGCTGATGCATCAGGCTTTTTTGGCACGGCTCTGTAAGCAGATGAGCCTGGCTTATTGGCACTCCGACAGCTCAGTGCGCCCCGGCATGGCGCCGGTTAATCACACGAGCGTCCAAATAAATACAATCCTTCGCTTAAATAATCGGCCACTAGTGGCGTCGCAATTAAATAATCGGCGGTTCTGTCAGTCCATGAATCAGCGGCTACTTTTACGGCTTCATGCCACTCGCTCTTTTCAAAGTCTCCCCTGCCGAGCCACATCAATGCCACCAACTGGACCTGCTGCCCGGGGTCGAGGTCATTGATAGCGGCAACCAGTTCCTGATAGCTGAAGTCATCCTGATGATCAGCCAGCACCTGCCTTGCCCAGTCATCTGACGGACTTGTTGGCGCCTCGGTAATGGTTACGGCTTCTTTGACATGAAACTGACGTGCCTTGTCGATAAGGTAACAAACATTTTCTGCATTAAGATCTAACATTTTTTTGACCTTCCACTGCTTTCACAGGCATATAAAACTCGCCACATTCAGGCTCTCGCCCTCTTACAACACGCTGACCGATCAACGGCCCGCGTGTTTCCGTTACCACGGTATGCTGACCTTCCTGATGATGCTCATCATAAAAATATAACACCACCCAGTCATCGGTTCGTTTGAGCTCATGCGCCAGTGAGGTATTTGAAAATACGACCGTAAAATGCCAGCCCTGGCGCGTAGTATGAAGAATAGGCAGCCAGGCTTTGCCCTCAGGGTTAAAGCGCTTTGGTGCAATCTTTGGCAACTGCCCTGATTTGGCTTTTTCTCTGAATTCACTGTCAACTTTTAGCAGCAGCTCTATCGAGGGCACATGGTCAGCAGCCGGTTTGAAATTCGGTCTTGTTTTCTGTTCGCCCAGCGATTTTATTAACCAGGCATGAATGCCTTTTAGCCGCTTTTCACCAAGGCCCGCAATAGTCTGCAACACACCATTGCGTATGGCCATTTCCAGTGCTTCAAGACTGTCGGCATGTGTCTGTGCATAAATCCTGCGTGCCAGTTCAGGCCCCACGCCCGGAATAGATTTAAACAAACTCACCGGGTCAGACTCACCCTTCAGGTTCATTAAGCGGGTCATGCGGCCCATGGCAACGTATTCATAAATAGAACGCGCGATGCCGCTGCCAATGGCAGGCAGAGCCACCAGGCCTTCGATACCTTGTTTTTCCACAATGTCTTTAATATCTGTCTTTAAATTATCAAGCGTAGAGGCGGCATTTAAATAGGCACGAAAACGAAACGGGTTGGCGTTTTGTTTTTGCAGTAGAAAAGAAATTTCGCGTAACTTCTCCGCCACTTCATGGTTGAGGCTTCTGTCCGCCGGTAATCCGGGTGCTGTGATGTTGTCATTCATGCCAGCTCTCTCATGTTTAGAACAACAGCGTGATGCTTGATGGCTGTTAGCAGACATCACAATCAGGATAGCGTGATGTTGATTGCTTTAATCAGCCCCCGCTTTGTAATGGCGCAAGATCATTTGCCAAAGCAAACGGCCAGCGTTAAGTCCAGGTTACGGGTACTCATTGACTTCATGATTAATTTCTCGCTTCACAAGCCTGGTTAATTTGTTCATGGCTTCGGCAATTAGCTCTATCGCATCATCGGCGCTCAGCAAGCCCTGCAAATGGCCCTGTTCAAGCACAATGAGCCGGCGAACACCCCGGCTTTGCATCTGCTCCAGTGCATCTAACAGCGTCACTTTTTCATCAACCGTTACCAGCCTGGTACTCATGATATCTTTGATAGCTAATAAGGCCGGGTCAACACCCTGAGCGACCACCTCTATGACGATATCGCGGTCAGTTATAATGCCAAGAGGAAGACTGTATTCCCCCACTTTTTTGACAACAACAAGATCCCCCACATGATGACGGCGCATTAACTCGGCGGCTTCAGTAACAGAAGCATCCTGCTCGGTAACAATCACTTCTCTATTGCAATATTCACCTGCGGTCATGGCACTTACTCCTTTAATTTTAACTCAGCATCGATATTGTGTTTAGCGCTGAAACACAGCGCAGCATGCTGCGGCCATCCATCTGCCGCGCCCGTGTTACTCAAGCGGCACTGACCTCAATCTAAATCTAATATTTAGCCGCGCGCTGTAAAAATATTTGCAAGCTGAGCTGTACTATTTCACCCCTCCTATACTATTAACATGGCGACAGCACGCCAGGATTAAAGGCCTGCTGCAGATTGACTCTATTTATTATTAAACGCTTTCTGGCAGGCTCAGCCGTTGATCTCCATCAATCAAATCAATGGCTTGAGTTAATGCGTGATTATGTTCAGGTCTGCAAAGCTTGAGCAAACGGCAGCAGCTGAATTTCAAACACCCCGGGGCACTGAAAACCTGCCGGCGTTTGCCGTTATTGGCAAGGCAATTTAGCCCGGGGTAATTCGTTTTAATCAGGCTCTGAGTTTTTCCTGGCAATCAGCGTATATTCAGGAATAGCATCACTGAACCTGGTTTTTTCTATAAGACTAAAGCCGGCTTTATCGAGTGCCTGCTGCAGCTGTCGGTAGTTCAGCATGTTAATGAATGGCAAGAAACCGATCCAGCATAACAGGCGCAACAGTCCGGCCAGCAATTTATTTTGTTCGCCCAGACAGGCCGTTTCAAAAATAAACAGGCCACCGGGTTTTAATAACGCATGCACCCGATTAAATACAGCATCGATATCCTTAAAAAAATGCAATACATAAAATGCCATCACCACATCAAAACTGGCCGGCTGAAAGCGCTCATCAAACAGTGACGTGTTTAGAAACTCAACATTGCTCAGCTTGCGTTCTGCTTTTCGCTGCTCGGCAATGGCCAGTAACTTTTTTGAGATATCAATGCCGGTTGCCTGCTTTATATGCGCTGCAAGATCAAGACATTGTGTACCCGTACCACAGCCAATATCGAGCACCACGCTCTCTGCTGGCAGCCAGGATTTTAGTTTATTTATTTTTTTCTGGTACGCCGTCTGATCAACTATCGGTGATGCCGCGTATTTTGATGAGATCAGGTCCCAGAATTTCTCAGGTGATTTTTTAAAAAACATATCCGTATGATGTCCTGTTGAGTCAAGCCTGTTAAATAAGAGAGCACGCTCCCGGTGTTTGTTTGCATGGCCCGTAAGTTCTTTACTAAGCCGATAGTGGTCGGTATATTATATTTCGGCCGACTGGTCAATTTTTATTGCCGCCAGCTGCCATCGGTGATTGTTTCAGAAACAGACTGCAGAGAGAGCCTCAGTTGAAAACATTAAGCCCTGCCCTGATACCACTTTTACTCATAGTCAGCACATTAAGCCTTTTAGCGGGCTGCGCCACGGTAACTAACCAGCCCCAGCTGACACTACAGCAGCATAAACTGGTTGGGAAAATCTGGGATGTAAAACAACAGGCCTTTATCAACCGAGCCGCTGTGATTAAAAAGCTGCAAAAAACAAACTACCTGCTACTGGGCGAGCGCCATGACAACCCGGTACATCACCAGCACCAGGCCTGGTTTATCCGGCAATTAAAAAACAACCAGCAAGAGGCCAGTGTTGCCTTCGAGATGATTGATAACGTTCAGGCTAAGCAGCTGGCACAGCAATCAATCAGCTCTGCCGGGCAGATGATCAGGACACTGAACAATACAAAAACCAACTGGCAATACGAACGCCGTTATCAGGCATTGTTCGGCGAAGTTATCGCGGCAGGTTATCAAATCAATGCCGCTAATATAAGCCGCCAGCAACTGATGCACATGGTGATGCATAATGAAAACAAACTCCCGCCGGCGTATCAGCGCATGTTAAATCAGGCGGCCTTTTCTAAAACACAGGAAAATAAGCTGCAATATGAAATCAATCAGTCACACTGTAATCTGCTGGACGACAACAGCAGCAAATCAATGCTGCTGGGACAACGCCTGCGCGATGCAACCATGGCGCACAGCCTGCTAAAAAGCCAGTCAGCGGTCAGCGTTTTAATTGCAGGTTTAGGTCACGCGCGTAATGACCTGGCGGTACCCGTGTATATTGACAGCGACAAAATAATGTCCGTTGGTTTTATCGAGGTAGAACAGCACATTAACGAGCCCGCCGCCTATGCAAAAGTCTGGAATACAGAAAGCCTGCCGTTTGATATTGTCTGGTTCACACCACAAGTCAAACGCAAAGACATGTGCGAACAAATTAAACAACATTTCAAAAACAAAGCGACAACATCGAAGCAAAACCTTTAGATAATAAAGCGGGAACACTAAAGCCCGCCGCTTAGATTATACTGCGCTTATTGGAATCAATATTTCTGTTTCAATATCAGCGGGCTTAACTTTCGCCGGGTCATTCAGATAACACTCGATGGCTTCATTTTTTAATGCCAGGCCTTGTGCAAGAGACCATTCATATAAAGCTTTATATGTTGGGCCAACATCTTTGTAGGGGCCTTTATGCAGTGCTCTGACATATTTCTGTGAATTGATTTGACGAGACAGCAGCGGACCACTGCTTTGCACTACTTTCGAGCCGGGCAGGCCCGCAAAGAAATGCCATTTTTTAAACAGTACGGCAAAAATATTAGCCAGCAAACCTCGATTGACTTCCTTTTGCCATTGCATATCAACATAGCGCGCATAGGGCATGCCCGTGCATTCGGCAGCGTTTGAAACAAGGTAGTTGTTTATCATTTCATAATCGCGGCCAAACGTTTTTGGCATTTGCCAGACGTGAACACTCTCTTCGATTTCAACTACCGGGCCGATCTCTTTTTCCATAATTTCAAATTCTTTCATCTGCATGACTGCTCGCCTGTATCTTTCCCTGAGTGCATTGAGTTTAATCCTGTTTCGCCTGATTTTAAAGCCCTGCACAAAAGCAGATGAAAAAAAACATAAAATGATTTAACGTCTTTTATTCATAGCCGAGTCCAATAAAAAAGCTGCCGCCCTAGGTGTATCTGCTCATTCATAGTAAACAGGAAGGCTCTCATGACACGTCGCACTAAGAAAATAAGGACTGGATAATTGTCTTGCTATTAGCTGTGCTCTAAGTAATATTGGCGAAAATAATCAACAATATTAACGTAATGAAGAGAAAAAAATGAACCCTACAATAGCTCAAGCAAAACTTATGGCTTTACATGCTAATACAGCCAGTTTGTGCTGGACAGATGCAGTAGTTAATTTTACAAATAATAATGTGCCGGTTGAGGTGATCACAAGATTAGAAGAGCTTTGGGGTACAACCAAAGTTATAGGCAATCAAGTTTATGAAGTTGGAAAAATTCTTGTTATGAAGATTATCGAATTCATTGTCGCTAATCCACAAATGGCAATTGGAGCCGTTATTGGAGCGGCAGTAGGCTCCTTAACTCATGCTATTCCATGGATAGGGCCAATGCTTGCACCATTAACAATGGCGATAGGCAGTTTTTTTGGCGCCGTTGCTGGCCATAGGCTAGACAAAATTGCAAAAGGTGAACTTGATAGTTTTAATAACAGCAATATTTTTGCCGATTTGGTTACGGCAGCAAAAGCGTTCTGGCTTGGTATTGTGGAGATTTTTAAAGCCCTCAGGCAGCACTTTCAGGATGAGGTTAAGATAGTTGAATAATACGCTTAGTAAGCAAGACTATATTAATGCACTTATAAAACTTGAAAAAAGCCCAAATGACAGAATAGGTGTACTGGGAGAAATTGGTGTTGTTACAACGGGTGCCGTTGCCGGTGGATTAGCAGCAGGTACATTAGCATCTGCGTTTGGACTTACGACTTTGCTGGGTTCCTCGACACTCGCCAGTATCGGTGCTGGTGTTTTTGTTGTCTCTAATCCCGCTGGCTGGGTTTTTGGTACAGCAGCTGCAGGCGCTGCAGTAGCTTATGGTATTTCAAAAATAGTAAAAGGCGGCGGTATTAGTGATGAGCGTAAGCATCAATCAATAAAAAACATTAAAGAAAAGATTGCTGCCTATGAACTAACTGCCGCTAAAACCGGTTCTAATGAACGAATAGGCCAATTGTCCGGTGCATTTGCTCTTTTACTTGAGAGCGACTTCATTTCTCAAGAGGAAGTCACGTCCATATTACAGGGTGTCGATAACAGAAGTATTGATATTGATTCTGCTTTTCTTATTGTAAACAGTCTTCTTGAAGAAATGGAACTGATTTCAACCGAAGCTAAGCCATTAGAATCGGACAAACTGACCGTTCGATCAGCTTTCGTTATTTTACTAAAGTATATGATTTATGCAGATGGTATCAAAATGCAAAAAGAAACTGATGTTTACCGGCATATTATGAAAAATAATTTTAAATGCTCACAAGAATATTCAGATAAACTATTGCATGATGCCCCCCTAATTGAAGACATCAACGAAACACTGAAAGAAATCAAACCGATCATACCTTCTGACAGCGTAGAACTGCTAATCGAGTCACTGATCGGTTTAGGCTATAGCGATGGAGAATATCATGCCAAAGAAAAAGATTTCGTCGCGCATGTCAAAAGCGTTTTTCAATACAGCGAATAAATAAAACAACAACCGACTCAGACTGACTGCGCCCGGCTTACATTTACTGAACCATTTATTTCACAGCAAGCCAATGTCAGAACAGCCGTGTGCTGACAAAAGCCGGTGCGTTAGAAACGCTGCGGGCGTTTACTGCTCAATAATGGCGTAATCGGATACCGCTGACAAACTACCATTGGCAACAAAATAACCGTGATAATCATAATCGCTATAGAGTTTAATCGCTGGTCCGGTATCATCGATCACAAAGAAAAAGCGATGCGTTACACCGGCAACAAGTGCCGGGTTAAAATTCGTGTAACTCTGGCTAACCTGTGTCACCGTCGACGTCACCGGGGTCACTGTTTCAACGCCTGATAACGCCCCCGAACCATCACTGGCAGCTGGCGCTGCTGTTGCAGTGCCTGCCGATGTCACCCAGCCATCAATAGCAATTACCGGCTCAGCAACCACATTACCGGTGATATTGCCCTCGAAAATCCGGCTGCTCAGGCTACAATCCGCCGCACTATGAAGTGTTTTATAAAAATCGGCACTACTGCCGCTGACGGTGATTGTAACGGTACTGTAGTTATTAAAATTAGCATCGAAATAGCAGGCCGACTGGTACACCCCGTTTAAAATCGCACTGCTACCTGAAACGGTTGCCAGTGATATATTATTCACTGACGGATTATTAGCATCATCTGCACAAGCAGACAAAAGCACAAAAAAGACGGCAGCAATTATTATTTTTGTCATATCGAACCCCGGTTAATAAACGTCAAATGCAACAAGCTTTCGCAACAATTAAAGAAATTTGTCTCAAATGCAAAACTGCCTATCACCATAAATCAAATTAAAAGCCACAGCCACCACTTGAATTAGCGGTTATGAAAAAAAACATCACCAGGCCTGAGCCCCATATCGGCAAGCGACGCACCAGCCCGTTGTGATTCCGCAGCATTTGAGTAAGTTTTTTTGCTTTTTACAGTCTGTTATAAACGCTGCGCTATTGGCGTTTTTATGAGCTTTACGATCTAAGTATTATTACTAGCTTTAATCATGGCTGTTTACAGATACACTAAACTTCAAGTCAATGGCTTAATTCGGTGCCACCATGGAAAGAAGAGATGAATTCATCTTTGATGACTGGGCTAAACTGGCACAATCTGACATTCGTGCCTTTGAACTTAAACGCATTGAATACATCCATCGTTATCTTGAGCAAATACCTGAACGATATCGCCAGCGGTTACTCAAAATCCAGTGGCGAATTGATGCCGAGAGAAAACTCGCTTCCTCGCCGATGCTGGCATGCTTAAAAATCTACAGTCAGATGTGGCATAGTTTTTGTGGCCCCGGAGGCTTGTCACAGCATTTAAATGAGCTGGTTTACTGTACACATCCAGCGGCAACGAGCACAGAGCCCGTTAAACACACAAAGCGGCCGCGAGCTAATGTCATTTATTTAAATCATTTCCGTGCCAATAACAGCAGGCACAACGCTCCTCACCCGGATTAAATAAACAGCGCGTTGATAAGACTCAAGCCGGCTTACAGATAATGACAACACACATCAATAGATAATGCCTAGGTGCCTTTATCAGGCTTCAGCCAAACGCATTAAAACGCAAATTCATCGCCGAAAAGCGCTAAATATAAGGGCTCTGATCGTCTCCCAATTAATTCTGTTCATCCTTCACCTTTTATTCGGTTTTTCTGGTATAAAGTCAAACCAGACCAGAACCATCTACCGAGGCAGCCATGGGTCAGTACTTAACCATTTTTATCAATGACGAAGCCATTTTTGATTACGATGGCACTAGCAGCATCGATGACGAACGTCAGCTGTTTCTGGATAAAATGGATGCCGATATGCGCCGGGGCATAAAAATTCAGGGCCAGGCCATCGATAGCCCAAATAGCGACCAGCGAGCCAGATTTGTGGTGTTAAACTTGATCCGCGCGCTGCAACAGGAAAACAACGCCATTATCAGTGCATCTTGCGCCTACCTCAGCCACAACAAACCCGAGCTCATAGAAATACGCGCCAGCAACAGTCAGGGCCCGATCGAAATCGAGTTCATTGAAGCTTCGGCTTAAATCAGCTGGCGATTAACGCATAAAGCGATGCAATACATCACCGACATCAAGCAGCTCAACGATCTCAAATCAAACACTGCGGTATTGATTCTTTTTGGCGCCCGGCAGTGCGCAGTCTGCCAGAGCATTCGCCCAAAACTGACGACAATGCTCGCACAACAGTTTCCGCAGATGCAGGGCGTTTATGTGGATTGTGAAACCTCAGCCGATATCTGTGCTCAGCACAGTGTATTTAGCCTGCCGGTTGTAAGCGTGTATATCGAAACAATGAAAATAGCCGAAGAAGTGCGCGCTTTCAGCATTAAACAGTTAGCACAGACCATAGAGCGCCCCTATGAGATGTGGAAGAATCAATAATACATTGTGATAATTGCGCGCTGCACCTGGTTAACCCGTTTTATCAGGGCAAGCACAGTGCCGTTAATTCGAAAATCAGCAGTGCCAACACCACTTAACTATAAAAGGCTTCAACGCTTCCTTTTAACTTGATCAGCAGCGGTTGTCCTCGACGGTCAAGGGCTTTAGGAGAAGCCACTTTTATCCAGCCTTCACTAATGCAATATTCCTCCACATCGGTACGCTCTTTGCCGTTCAGCCGTATACCAATATTGTGCTCGAACACTTCGGCCACATGATGAGGACTGCCGGGATTAGACGAAAGGTGATCCGGTAAAGCGGGAAGCGATTTAGTATCGTTCATAATTAAAGACCTGAATTAAATATAAAGTGCGCCATTGTAGACAATATAAACCTGGCGCTCAAGAACCGCAGCAGAGTTAAAAGGCGTTATTCAGTGACTGAATAGCTTAATTAATAAGAGACTGATCAAGCCCGGCGCGCGCCTTTTATCGTCACAGACAGTAATGCCTGGGATGCCATTTGTAGCCCAGATGCGAGCGCCATAGACGCTGGCAGTTAGTCTAAAGCAGAAGCCGTTATCAGGACGCAGGCAAGGCGCGATAAGACTTATATCTGGCTGATAATTGTGAATGTCTAACATTGATTCAATGCATTAGGCAGCTGCGAGCCCGTTCGGAAAATCAGAGCCAGAGAGCAATACGCGCTGAGAATTTAAGAAACAATGGCACTCTGATCCCAATTAATTTCGTGAGCCTATTTATTATGAAGAGCAGCTCATGTGCGACAACCCGCCTAGCTCAGTAAACTCAGCCGGCTTAAGCTTATAGTATTTTTCCTCCACCTCTTTCGACTGCTCGGCGTAAGGTTGCGTCATGACTTCTTGCAGCTCACTAATCAGATCATAATTCCCCATGGCCGCTTGCTGGTAAGCAGGGGCAAGCAACCACTCTCGCAAACTGTATTTTGGGTTGACCCGTTTCATCTGCTCCGAAATATCTGCAAGCGTGCCCGTCGTGTTGCTAACAAGCGATTTCCATTTTGTCAGCCAGTCAGACCAACGCTGCTCCAGCTCTTCATTCAAGTCACTGTAAAAGCTTTTTTTAAGTGAGCCCATGTCATCCGGTATCGATGAGAGCTCGCGAAAGAAAATCGTGTAATCAACTGACGTTTGCATCATCAGCTTTGTAAGCTCACTGTACAAGGCACCGTCAAGACTGGTCAGCCCCAGCTTAGCCGCAAACATTTTTTGCATTTCATTTTGCATCACGCTGGCAAAGCCACTTCGAATCTCGTCGAGTTCGTCTAGCGCACCGGGCATGGCATCAGGGTTTGATTGCAGTAACGGCATCAACGCAGTACAAAACATTTCGAAGTTACGTTCCGCGGCCACGGGCTGATTGAAAAACGCGAAGTGTGTCCCTCCCCCCGTCCATGGCTGATAGTAGGGATCAAAAAGCTCACAGAAACCAAACGGACCGAAGTCCAGTGTGAAACCACCGGCGGCACAGTTATCGCTGTTGAAGTTACCCTGGCAATATCCGACACGAATCCAGTTCGCCACCAGCGAGGTAAGACGGCTGCAAAATTCCCGCGCGAGCAACACCACTTTCTCGCTGATGTTAAGCGTGTTGTCGATAGCATGCGCGTACTCACGATCGATCAGATGCAGCACAATCTTTTCGAGCTCGACCATCGCATTGGCGTGTTCGTTCTTTCGCGCACGGCGACCGAAGAGCTCGATTTGACCAACCCGAAGAAACGACGGCGCGACGCGCGTCGAGATCGCCACCGGCTCCGATACCATGCGGTCAGGGTCCACCGATCGTGAGCCTTCCGAATACCAGGGTCGCTGCACGGTCTCCGTTTTCGAAACGTACAAACTCAGTGATCGTGACGTCGGCACACCCAGCGCCTGCATGTGCTCCTGCGCCAGAAACTCCCGCACACTCGAACGCAGCACGGCGCGACCGTCCGCGCCACGGCAGTAAGGTGTACGACCGCCCCCTTTCAGCTGCATTTCCCAGCGGCGATCATTGATCACCGCTTCCAGCACAGAAACCGCCCGACCGTCACCATAGCCATTACCGGTTTGAAACGGGCACTGTTGAGTGTACTCGGTACCGAAAATAGAAAGCGCGTAACCCGTGGCCCAGCCCACCTTGTGCATCGGTTCCGGCACCTGCGAGAGATCACCACTAAACACCCGCATAAAATCGGCTGACGTTGCCAGGCTATCAGCAAGGCCCAGCTCACGGAAAAAGTTTTGACTATGCGCGACATACTCAGGGCCATCGATAGGCGTGGGATTGACAGGAACATAGTGCCCCGACAAAACCTGTCGCGGTGCGTGATCAACACCGTTTTCTTTCGCCTCAGGGTCGCAATTGAGCGACGCCATCAACGAGTAGTCTGCACATTGTGCGAGATCCTCTAGCGTCAATACGGCTGCAGCCGTTTCCTGGGAGAGTTTATTTTTCATAGATAAATTGAATCCGGCTAAATTAGATCGAGATTTCAGATCGGGATAAATGGGCTCGGAATAACTTGATTCGGAAAACCAGTGTTAAAACATCTGCCAGGTAACATATCACACAATAAAGCGAGAGAGACCCTTAACATTTGATGGTTTCCATAGCAAAATCCAGGACCAGATCACAATGTTTTGCTGATGTTAGAAAAACCGGCAACCTGCCGCCAGGTTTTATTCGCCGCCTTTAAAAATAAAGTGTATGCTCTATAAATATGATTATTCCTGATAAATCTGCGATGACAAAACGATGATGAGATATTTCCTAAGCATTATTTCCCTGATCACCATCTACTTCCTGACAGCTTGCTCCGAACCTCAGGAAGCGACCATCTCGGTTGATCCCACAATGACCTATGGTGCGTTTGAAGAAGCGACAAAAACGCCTGACGCAAGCATTACCCATGATGGCGGCTGGACGGTTGTAACCCGGATGAAAAATGGTAACCGCGTGTACTGGTTCGTTGCACCGGATGTGAATAAAGTCTCACCGGCATTATTCAAAAAAACCATTCATCTTAAGGATAAAAACACAAAACAAACCCTGACCGTAAGTAAGTGCGAAGCAGCCAAACAGAGCTGCGATGATCTCATGGAGCAATTCAAAACCCTGAGCGAAAAATATAAATAAGCCAGGCTATAATAATCGAGATCTAAGTAAAACGTTCACGCTTAACAGCAATGTATTTTTACTCTGCCTCTAAAAATCTCCAGCCACGCAACAAAACACTTAACTATAAAAGGCTTCAACGCTTCCTTTTAACTTGATCAGCAGCGGTTGTCCTAGCTCGCGCGTCCTCGTGGCCACCCGTTTGCCTCAGAGGCGCTCGCCCCTTGAGATATTAACGGTTCTGCTGACTCAGGTAAGGCTCTAATGTTTTATTCAGACCTGGCATTATCTCCCGTAGAGAATCCATTGAAATTTCTGCAGACTGCATATCAAAAGCATGTACGCCGTTTTTATTACAAACAATGATTGCCAGTGGTTGTTTGCTGGCTGCTAACCAGCGAGCAAATGGCTTATCTTCAGATTTAAAAAAAGTGCGCACAACGGCGATCAGTATTGTACCTTGAACGCTAACTGCCGATTCTGTTGTAATAGTCTCCATCGTTATCTCGCTTGTCGCACAGTATTCCATGCACGTATTGTTGTTGGCGATAATATAAACATTATCACCAGGGCGATAAACTGCAGTGGTATCAGATGAAACTGACCTTGCCCTTCGATCTCTAACACCGCATCAATAAAATCGGCTTCAAGCTCGATGCTTGCCCCCTGCAGGTTTCTCAACAGGCTGGACACAGGCCCCATAACAGCCCACAACATGCCCGTGTCTGCAGGCTCACCCAGGCCAATGCGCAACCGCAGATAGAGATCCCTGGCATGGCTTGCTCGCAACAACTGTTTTATAAAACGCATAATGTGCCGGCGAAAGCTCGACTGTTTTAACAAAGTAACAAAACCTCGCGTATCATGAGTTGCTTTAGCCGCTTTTGTTTTGGCCGGTTTGGTTTTAACGGGTTTTTCTTTTTGTGTTTGCGCTTGTGTATTATCACTGACTGATTCTGTCTCATCTGGAAAATTTGTTTTAAAGTTCACCAGCCCAAACAGCCATTTAAAATGAATAAAGCCCTGCTTCTGCTGTTCGCTGCTGAAGCAAAAACTCAATGAAACGGGCACAGCCAGCAAAACGATCAACAGAACCAGCAAGCACACAATGCTCAGCAATAATGAGGTTGCCATTACCCGGCCAGGCTGCGCTATGATTTGGCAGTAGCAGCCTTACTGACGGTCTCTGCTATTTTCTCCATCGCCGAAGCAGCGCCACTTTTAACCGGCTCTACTCTCACCCCATCTTTATTGATGATAACAAGCGCGACCGGCTTAACACCGCCACCACCGCCAGTGCCACCACCGGTACCAGCGCTGTGTTTTGGGTCTGTACCTTCACCACCTCCGGCACCAAAGCCAAAGCCAACACTAATTAACGGAATCAACGTATTGCCTTCTATTGTAATAGGCTCACCAACCACCGTTTTGGTTTTAAGCATACTATCGATTTCACTAATGGTTTTATCAAAAAGGTTTTCGACGTTTTTCATATCCTTCTCCTTGTCATGGCTGCAAAATAAATTAAATCCATCCTGATTTATTTATCTGGTATTGCACCCTTCCAAGATGAAGCCTAACCACCAAAAAGACCAATATTTTTTATTTATAAATTTGATGATTTTTATTTATAGGCATTTCTAGTGATAAGAAATATCCATTGAATAAAGTTTAATCCCTCTGCCACTTTAACTAGAACATCTAAAACCACATTATGCCCTTTAGCCTTGCAGCTTAAAGCAAAACGTAACCGGCCCAACACAGCACTATAAGCTGATATCAAGCTGATAATTGAGAATTGCTAACATTAACTCAACGCGTTAGCTAAGTGTGACGCCGTGCGGTGCAGGGCTGTCAGTTACACGGTGGCAATGGCATAGCGGGTGCTGCGACCGCCACCGGGTAATTGTTTTAAACAAGCTTTATTAACCAGTTCGGCAAGATCACGCGTGGCGGTTGCTTTACTGACATCGGCCAGACTTTTGTATTTGCTAGCATTGATACCAGCTGTAAATTCTTCACCGGTGCTGTCTAACAAACGGTTTAATACTTTAACCTGGCGTTCGGTTAACACTGTCTGGCTGTGTATTTGCCAAAAGCGTGCTTTTGCCACGACCCGATCGATGCGATGGATGCCCTGCTGCATAGCCTGTGACAACACCTCTAAAAACCACATCAGCCAGTCTGTGATATCGGTTTCAGACTTTGCCTGGCTTGCTGTTTTTAGGCTTTGTGTGTTTTCTAATATGTTGTAATAGTCATTTCGATTAGCTTCTATGGCTGCGCTTAATGAATAGAAGCGAACGCTTGTGTCTTCTGCTTGTGCCAGTGCACGGTCTGTGAGCGCACGTGCGACACGGCCATTGCCATCGTCAAATGGGTGCAGCGTTATTAACCACAAATGCGCTATCGCAGCGCGCAGCACGTTTGCTTCTAATGCGCTTTTGTTAAACCAGTCTATAAATGCTGCCAGTTCCTGTTCTAACTGCTGTCTGGGCGGTGCTTCAAAATGCACAACTTCGCGCCGGCCTTGTTGTGATACCACTTGCATGGGCGCATCAGCACGCAGTTCACCGACGTTAATATGGCGGCTCAGCGGCGGCTCTGGGAACAGCGCGGCTTGCATCTCACACAAACGTTGTTGATGAATGCTTTGCTCTAAATCAGTTGTGGCGTCACAAAGCATTGCCACGAGGCTTTCTGTTTGCCGCGTGCTGTTGGCGAAATTAACATGCGGCATGCCAGCCTGATCTAAGCCCAATTGCCTGGCAACCGAGGAACGCACCGAACCGACATTGAGCTTTTCACCTTCGATTTCTGAGGTTTGGATGGCATTTTGGATAAGTGCGTCCATTTCTGCCTGACGATCAAGATCGGCTGGCAAGTCGTTGGCTTTGCCAGTAAGCTGATGCTGTAAGGCCTGCACCTGCTCTAACCTGGGCTGAATAAGCGCCTGTTGATAGCTGAAATGTGGCCACTGTTGGCTTTGCCAGATATACATTGTCTGTTTGCGTTCCACCTTGTTAACGATGCGGCAGTGATGTTTGAGCCGATTAAACGCCGCTATTCGGCTCATATAATGAGCCAAATAGTAGTCCTTATTCGGCTCAAGAGCAAGTTTTAAAGCCTGCCTGGCACCTGAAGACTGAACACCTATAGCACCTGACCACCCTACCCCTAGCAGCTTAAAGCAAAACGCAAGCTGGCAAACACAGCACCATAAACTGATATCTAGCTGATAATTGCGAATGACTAATCGTAATTTAATGAGTTAGCCAGCTGCGAGCCCGTGCGGTAATGCCATTGGCGCGGTGTTACTTAAACTGAATAATAATAATTTGATATTTGAAGTGAGCAATATTAAAAAAACGCTCTCAGGCCCCTGTTGACTCCAGACTATTTATAAGAACTCATTATCACCTGCATCACAAAAATTAATTGGTTAAATCCATTCCGCTATACCAATAATAGAAGCCGCTATTTCTGGTCAATACGTAATCGATCACAAGGAGCTTATTATGTTAGTAAGACGGCTAAGCATACTCGCAACTATCAGCACACTGTTATTTACCCCTCAAGCAATCTCTGAGCAGCGCGGCATGCACATGGGTGGAAAACATATGCGCGGTCACATGGACAACAGGCTGTCTGAAGGCGGCAGGCTGTATGACAAATGGTGGCAGGAGTATGGTTTAAAAAAACCAGCGCAGACACATCCCGCCTACCCATCAAAAGGCGTGAATAAAGGCGCCAGCACCTGGCGCTGTAAAGAGTGCCATGGCTGGGATTACCGGGGAAAAGAGGGCACCTATAACAAAGGCAGCCACTTCACTGGCATAAAAGGCATTCGTGAGTACGTTAACACCTCCCCCAATGAGATCATGCGCATACTCAAAGACGACAATCACCAGTACAACACCGTTATGCGAGACCGCGCCCTGAACCTGCTCGCACGTTTCGTAGCAAATGGCCAGGTCGATACAACACAATTCATCGATGATAAAACCGCTAAAGCAAAAGGCGACATTAGAATTGGCCAGCATGTTTTCGCTGACAAATGTGTGCGTTGTCACGGCACCGATGGCACAGACATTAACTTTAAAGACAGCAAAAACCCGGAATATATAGGCACCGTCGCCAGCAAGAATCCGTGGGAAGCACTGCATAAAATTTACAACGGTCACCCTGGGTCAAGCATGCACCACATGACCATGCACAACAGTAATATTCGCGAGCGCTATAAAATAGGATTGATTCGTTCCAATGAACCCATGCCCAGTATGCGCTTTAAGCTAAGCAGTGAAGGCATTAAGCATTTACTGACATATATGCAGACATTGCCTGCGAAGTAAGCCCTAACGGTGAGCAATAAAGCTGACGGAGCGATTAAACTTTATTCCCTCCGTCAGCTTTTTCACAACCCATGGTCGATTCTAGCGACGTGGCTTGTCCCCATTAAGACACCCTCGATTGGCTTTTTGTTTCACGGCTTTTTTAAGATCAGAAACCGAGAATTGATGCACGCGCAATCTCTTTTCTTTGCCATAGCGGTTCTTTTCTACAACGGCAATATCTTGTAAGTGTTTTCTTTCCAGGCCAAGGTTTTCTACATAGTGTTCAACTATTTCGATTTTACCGTCGACTAAAAGCTGGGCCGTTATACCCTCAAGGTGTGTATTGCGCGCCCACAGGTCACGATACACTTTCTTTACACTATCGTTCGCTGAACAGCTATACAAACAGGCCAGCAGATACTCTTTGCGATTGTCATCCTGATCTTCTAAGCCAACGACCAATCTTGATGGCGCGTGACAGGGCGCATAGTTCCCCAAATCATCTGCATGCGGGCCGCGAAGCGCAATATATAAAGACTGGAATGTCGATTCCTCCCAGTGCTTTAAAAGCCACTGTTGCGGAATACCGATCACCTGCCAGCGCCCCATCTGAGGCGCTACCAAAACCCGCTCTACCCTGGCCCCCGTCGAAACACTTTGCTCAGCAGCAAAAACCATCGACGGTATAACGCCAAGCAAAAAAAAGCCAAGCAGGAAGCTATATTTTAGTTTCATAACAATGATGCCTATCGATAGTTAAAATACAAAACGAAGACCAGGGGCAAGTTTAACATCAAATATCACCTTCAAAAAAAACACGATAAGACTGATATCAAGCTGATAATTCGAACCACTTACAGTGATTAATGATTTAGCTCGGTGCGAGCCCGTACGCGATTGAATAAATTTCAATCCCTCCGGTAGCTTTTCCATTAGACCATGGGCGAATTAACAATCAAAAAGTTAATTTAAATAAAAATCAATATGATTGTTTTGACTTTAATATTATACAAGTATGGTTATATCATGAAGGGTATTAATAGAGAAATATATTAAGAATATTTGGCATATATGTTGTTAAATTATTTGTCGTTATTGGCTATTTATGAAGGGTATCCATGTAGGGGTTTTCTTACGTGAGTATCAGAAAAAAAGCGCTATTATTTTAAAAGTCAGCATGTGATATTAAGTCAAGGGTAAATTAAAAATAAAAACAATATTCTGGATGAACGTTGAAAAATATAACAATTAAATATTTAACCATATTACTTTTCGTTCCTAATCTTCTACAGGCAGAAAATGAAAAACAATACACTGTAGAGGTTGGTTATCACTCGAATCCTACTGGTGACAAAGTTGTAGAGGAAGTATTTTTACATAAACTGCTAGATAATTCACAGGGCATTATAGAAACTAATCAGAATGATATTCTTTATCGTTGGAGACTAGGTGTTTCAAGGATGATTACAGAAAATGATTTATCACTTGGATTCCTAGATGCATCTATTGGTATAAGGATTAGATCCAATGAGAAATTATTTCTGTATATGGGATTGCAATATGCACAATACGATACTGATTATACAGTAGATAGATATATGTTTACATATGTTGAACCATTGTTTCTAACTAATCTAACTGAAGCGGTTAATTTATCTATTTATTATAGGTTTTCAGAAAGATTCTGGACGTCAGATCATCAAGATATAAATTTATACGGGCTGAGAATAGGTTATAAGTTCTTTTAAACCTCCCTCTTTTAATAAAGTAATAAAGTGTAACTATATTTTACGATTTTCAAATTTAACTGATAGTCGTGGAATACTATTTTATAAATATCAATAAGTTACAAAAATGGTACAAATTATGCTGGATACTTTCTGTATGGAAATAATGATGAAGATTAATAAGGAGATGAAAAATGAACATCAATATCAGAATATTACTCGCATTCATTTTAGTAATCCCAAATGCAAATGCACTTTTAATCGATAACGGCTCCGGTTTGATTTATGACAGCGATCTCGACGTCACATGGCTCCAGGATGCAAATTACGCCATGACATCAGGATTCGATGCAGATGGTAATATGAGCTGGGGCACAGCCTCCAACTGGGCTGCAGATCTCTCCTATGCAGGTTACGACAACTGGCGTTTGCCAACTTATGACAACACTAACCCCCGCCCTACTACTTCTACCTCTACTAATGAAATTGGTTCTCTCTGGAATGAATTGAGCGGTGGTGATACTTTATCCACTGATGAACTTTTACCGTTTGTTAATCTGGTTGATAATAATGCTCACTGGTACTGGACCGGCCAAGTTGATGTGAATGAGCCCACAAATGCCTGGAGGATTGATATGGAATGTGCATGCTGGGATTCTCAGGACATGGGTAATGAATATGCAGCATGGGCTGTACACGACGGTAATATTTCTTCAGTTCCGGAACCTGCAAGTTTATTTTTAATGGTAATTGGTCTGGCTGGATTAGGCTTGCATAAAAGAATAAGACTGATTAAATAATATAATGATCGGTGACAAACACTAATACAAACACCAATGATTCTCATTTGTTGCCTGCATGCGACCACCATGGACGGTGGAAGTTAGAATAACGCACGACTGCAAGGATGCAGAAGGTAGAACGACTCAGGAGATAAAGTCGAGGAGCCGTTTTCGAGGAGCGGTAGCTTCACCGATCCCATTTATTCTGAATAATTTGCCGTCATGACCTTAAGGTTAATGTAGCTAACACAATGCCATGATCTGTACTTTCGCCATCACGATCGAAAATAGGATTAATTAAATGCCGATTGTATGTATGATAAGCACTGACCTCAAAAAGACTGTCGTGATAACTGGCATCAAATTCACATGACAATAAAATGTAATCGAGTACCGAGCCTTTGCCACCAAAATAATGTGTTGGGCTACGCACTACTTTATTATTTTGATTTATTTCTAAATCTCTGTCATCAACTTCATTTGGGTCATATCTTTCATTGGTCTCATGAGATTGAGTCAGTTGAAACAAATCCCATACATCGTTTAAACAATACTTAGCAAGATAAGCCTCGCTGTCAATTTCAGACACAAAACGTAAGCGGCTTGTCAGTAAATGGCTTAACACACCATCAGCCAGGGTATTATTAAAATCACCCATTAATACCATCGGGTATCCCGTCATCTCACGCCGCTCAATCATATCAATCATTAACAACGTGGCTTCACTGCCCCGCCGTATGGTTGAGCCCCAGCCACCCGCCACATCTGCTTTTAAGCTTTCAATAATCGTTTTCTCTGCTGATCGATTTGTATCTTGCTCATCAATTTCAATCATTGGACGTTTCGATTTAAAGTGCACAACATAACAATCGCAGTTACCCAAATGCGGAACGTCAATCGTTGCCCTTAATACTTTTCGACTAAAAGAGAAGTCATCAGTCAAGCCTAATGATTGTACGAGTTCAGTGTTTGCTTTGACCGAATTAATATCAACGATAGGAAAACGAGACGCAATGGCGACAACAGGCTGCTTATAAATGAAATCATCAATCACTTCAGGTTGATCAACCACTTCAAAATAACCATAACCTTGCAAGGCAACTAACGCTTTTAATGACTCAGCACTAAAAACCTCTTGAAACCCAATAATGTCAGGCTGATATTGACGTAAGTATTCAGACACCCAGCGTTGTTTTTTCTGCCATTGCTCGGCACTATAAATACGATCAAAATCATAGTAAGCATTGGGTGGCTCAAGGTAGTTGAATAAATTCAAAGTAGCAATTTTAAGCTGTGTATTTGCTACCGATACTGATTCAACAGAACTTGATGACATTACAGGTGCAGGTATCTGATTTAATTCTTTTTTATCTATGGAATTGATGACGATAACTCAAATATAAAATGGCGGCTAATTATACCCCAAAAACAAGTAGAAATTAAGTGGTGTCAGAACATCAACAATCTGATCGTTTTTTAATCCCTCCGGTATGTTTACTCTTTAAGCTAAAGCATTAACTGGATTAGTTTTTCATCTGGCGCCAGATATTCCCAAACCAATGTTCTTAGTAAGACTGTTTTTCATCTAATTTAACCGAGTCCTGAATAAACTGACTAAATTCAATACCATATTTCTGCTGAAGCTTATCTGCTTTATTATGAAGCCGGTTCATATCTAATGTACTTAAAGACTTAACTGCGCACACTAATATATTTTTATTATCCTTTAATGAGATACATAAGCTGACGCCTGTAAAAGACTTACGTAATGTTCTCATTATATTTAAAAAGTGTTCATCATCAGCAGCAATAACATTAATGATTAACACCCCTTTTTCCGACAAAGTATGATAGCAATGGCTCATAAATTCATTATTTTCAATAAAATCAGGGATACGTATCCCATCATGTATATCAACTAATATCACATCAGTGTGATCAGCCTTTTGATGCGCCATATATGAAAAAGCATCCGACACTTCAATATTAATATGGCTTGTTTCTGTAACTGCAAAATATTTTTTTGATATATCCACCATCTTCTCATTAATATCAACGGCAGTAATATTTATTTCAGGAAACCAGTGAGATAAGAAATGTATTATATTACCACCACCCAAACCAAGCAGTAATAATGATTTTGGCTCTGACTGAAACAGTAAAAAACTCATCATTGCACGACAATGTTGCAGTTGAAGTTCTTCTTTTTTCTCAATATCTAACTTACTCTGTACCGCTTTTTGTTCTTGTAGATATAGGTAGCGAAAATTATCATCCTGGCATACCTGGATCTCACCCCAGGGCGTTTTTTCAGAAATCAAAAGATGCTTATTATTTTTCAACTATAATTCCCGGGAGTTCAATACTTATATCAATTGATCTTTATCACCTATTACTTAAGTAAAAGACATCAACTCTAAAACGGATCATACCAATAATGGCATAACAGTTTAAAGGCATCGGTGACAAACGCTAATACTAATGACTCTCATATGTCACCGACCCGTTTTATTTTATATATACTATGAGACACGTTCTAACTCTATTTAGTTAGAACAGATGCAAGGGCAAAGACAACACTAACACTTGCAATGATAATAGCGAGCAGGCAAAGACGCTTGAGCAATGCAACCTCTTGTTGAATTTTTAATGCGGCAGTATCAATACCTTCTATAGTTCCTTTTAGTTGTTCTGCTAAAATTTTTACCGACTCTGCATTTTGTGTAACCGCAGACTGAAGTTCAGATATTTGTTTATGAATAATTTCACTATTTTTATTATCATCTGCTTTCGATGTAAAAGCAGGAATAGCAATCGACACAACCTGCACCACATAAGGCAGCGCTGTTTTAATTAAAGGAATCCATGCAGCCATTCTATACCTCTTATTTTTTATATTTATAGACTAACAATACCAGGGAGAAATGATTCGTGTAAATTTCATATTAAAGATCTTATATTGACACCCATGTTAACTTACTTTTGAGGTAAGGTTCTGATTTTATTGTTTTTTTACAGTTTTCTTAAAATGGATGCCTGTTAAGTTAGTTTAATTTTTCCCCTCATTAATTATTTAAATGACCGACCTTAACTAAAATCAGTGTTTCTTCATCAACACGGGGGAAATGTTGACTCATATGCGGGCTGCGTATCCAACTACCTGCGGGGTACTCACCAAACTCATCAATAAACTTGCCGCTAATAACAACAATTTCTTCCCCACCCCAATGTGTATGTGATTGAAAAACTTCATTAGCTGGCCAATGCACAAGTGCGGTGCTTTCGGTGTTATGCACGTGTAATGATGATACTTTTAAGTTGCCAATACCCTGCTGCCATTGTTGCTGCTCAGGCCGGAGTACAACATGTTTATTGTCATCCGCTTGAAACTGCTCAAGTTTCACAAAAATAGTACAACCTTCTTTTGTAAAAGGTTTATGTTTCGAACCGGGTGGATTTCTAAGATACGTACCGGCAGGGTAATCGCCATGCTCATCTGAAAACACACCCTCAAGAACATATATTTCCTCACCCTGGTAATGAGTATGTTCAGGAAAAAAAGAGCCCGCTTCAAACTTTACAAAACTGGTGGTGTGGCCAGATTCAGCCGCTTCGCGTTCTAATGGAAGTCGTGAAACGCCATCCGCCGGGCTCTTTATCCACTCACTCTCACCCGCCAGTACACAAGCAACTTGAGATAAATCCATATTCAAAACGTCAGTATTTTTCATTATCGATATTTTTATATAACAGGAGAACAATTAGTTTAACATAATTTGCAATAATTACTCTGCCCCCCCTTTTACATTAATTACATTATTCACTTGCTTTTTATCCAGACAGCAATTTTTAAAGTGCCATTTTCTATTTTATGCATGGGTACTGACAAATTCATCTGGTCTTTATGACCACTCTCTTTAAACACCCGACCAGCTGCATCATATTGTGAGCCAAAACACGGCTCAATGAATTTAATAGCAGACTCACCGCCATATAATCGAACCTGGCATCCACGCTTACTTTCCAGGGGCACAAAAACAAAGAACTGTTCATCCGTTGATCTAAAGTTATTAGCCATATTAACTGGCTGATCACTATCATTTGAGCCAGCATCTCTGAACTGAGAACTACTGGGCTGAGAATTAATTCCTTTTAAAGAACTTATATCCCTATCTGTGCGCTTATACACCCAATAAAGCCCACCGCTCCACGGCAGTGCATGTATTTTGCCAGATGACAAATTTTTAACAGGAACAGATACAACCCACTTGTTAACAACTTCTTTTTCAGAATCGCTTATAAATACTGTAAGACTTAAAAGAAAAGGCGTCAGTAAACCAAGAAAACTAATCAACAGAAAAAGCTTATAAAGACGGACTAACAATAGCCGTTTATTAATTTGATTTAATTTAGACAAAATAACCTCGTTAGCCTTTACTACTAACAGTCATGAAAAAAATAGGGTTAGAACAGGATACCCCGATTAATTGCTTTATAAACTCTGTGAAATTAAGTGACCAAAAAAGGTCAGCGACTGGACTATGATCTTATAA
>JAOUKT010000110.1 GCA_029882395.1 Gammaproteobacteria bacterium | reverse complement strand
TGGCAACATAGCTCAGTTGGTTAGAGCACATCACTCATAATGATGGGGTCCCAGGTTCGAATCCCGGTGTTGCCACCATATTCTTTGCAAAAAAGCCGCTATTTATAGCGGCTTTTTTGTGTCTTTAAGAAAATATCAGGGTCGATAAAAAACATGGTATTTTAAAAGCAGCTAGCTATATTTAGCGCTGCTCTACTTGTAGAAGAGGATTACAATTATTAACACTTTGAAATCATATGACCCCAGTAATGGTGAATTGCTGGGTGAATTACCGGTTTGTGATCAAACGCAAATTACTGAAACACTACAACATGCAAAGCTTGCGGCAAAGAGCTGGCGACAGCTTAATATAGTCGATCGTGTTGATGCCATTAAAGTCGCGTACCAGCAAATGTTAGATGACGAGGACAAGTTGTCTGAGTTACTGAGTCGGGAAATGGGTAAAGACATTCGCCGTGCGGCTGGTGAAGTGGGCGGTGCCATTCATAGCAGTGCTTATCTGGCAGATGAAGCCATGACCGCATTACAAACACAGCGTTTAGGTTATGGCACTGAATTGCATTATAAGGCGCTAGGCGTAGTAGCCGTCATTTCACCCTGGAATTATCCAGTGATGATGGCGAATAATCTCATTGTGCCAGCATTGGTGGCTGGTAATAGTGTGATATTAAAACCATCAGAACAAACCCCGTTGATTGCCGATGCTTTTTTTGAGCATTTATCAAAGCATTTACCGGCAGGTGTTTTTAATATCATCCATGGTGATGGCGAGGTCGGTGAGTTACTGGTTAAGAGTGATGTTAACTTGATTGCTTTTACCGGCTCACAAGCGGTGGGTAAAAAAATCATGGCGGCGGCTGCCAGTCAGGTAAAACGTTTACTGATGGAATTGGGCGGTAATGACCCAATGATCGTGATGTCGAATGCGAATATTGAGCAAGCAGCACGCTTTGCAGTGGGCAGCAGTTTTGAAAATGCCGGACAAATGTGTACCTCGACAGAACGTATTTACGTCAATCAAACCATTGCCGATCAATTTGAACAAAGGGTTGTCGCGATCGCCTCGCAATATAAAACTGGCGCATGGAATCAACCCGGTGTAAACATTGGCCCCATAATTAATGCACATCAATACGCAAAAATCATTGCCCATATCAGTGATGCAAAAGAAAAAGGAGCACAGGTATTATTAGGTGGACATGGTCAAGATCAACGTTACATACAGCCTACCGTGATTAGTCAGGTGAATCGAAATATGAAAATGGAACACGAAGAAACCTTTGGCCCGGTCGTGTCAATTACGCGCTATAGCAACATTGATCAAGCCATCGAGTGGGCTAATGATTCGAACTATGGATTAGGGGCGGCTGTGTTCGGTACAGAAGGTGTTGAAGCTGTGGCTAGTCAATTAGAAGCGGGCATGATTGGTATTAATCAGGGCCCAGGTGGTGGCGGTGATGCACCTTGGGTCGGTGCAAAACAAAGTGGTTTTGGTTTTCATGGCTCAGCAGAAGGGCACAGACAATTCGCACAGGTATCGGTGTTAAGCAAATGAGTAAAGATAATAAAACGTTACTGGAAGACTTTTATGTCGTGGCAAAAGAGCCCGGTGCAGAGCATCCAGCATTGCCGACTTGGGCAGGCAATATAGCCAATCCGATTCAACTGTCACTGAATCATTCAGCGCAAATTGAACGCATTGATATTGATGAGGTGCCAGGAGCCTTTCAATTGTTGAACGTATTGTCGATGGATGAATGTCAGCGTTTTATCGAGATAACGGAGTCTCTAGGTTATTTAAAAGATGCAGCGGTTTCACTGCCACGCAGTGTGCGTCATAATGACAATATCACTTGGGTGGTGGATGAAGAGACGGATAGCATTGTCTGGAATCGCTGCAAACATTTGTTCACTGATGAAAATAAAATATTTGACGATAAAAAACCGCTAGGCATTAATGCACGATTTCGTTTTTATCGTTATCAAACCGGCGACTTTTTCAAAACCCATACGGACGGATCATGGCCGGGGAGTCGAGTGATTAATGGTGAACTGATTGCCGATGCGTACCCTGATCGCTGGAGCCAGATGACGTTTTTAATATTTTTAACGGATGACTTTGAAGGTGGCGGCACGCAATTTGTCGTTAATAAAAATCACCCAGAAGATTCAGTGCACAGTATGGACGATGCTAAAACGGTGAGTTTGCGAACCCCGGCTGGCGGTGTGTTGTGCTTTCCTCATGGCACTCACCGATTACATCGCTTGCACAGCTCAGAACCAATTACAGCCGGTGAGAAATATATAATTCGTAGTGATGTTTTGTATGAGTTAGGATAATAAATATCAGTAATAAAAGAAGGTGGGGTGGTAATGCGGGGTCAGAACACAGTTGTTTCTAATATTAGTGGAGTCAGTGTTCTTCCCTCACTTAATTAAAGACGGTAATTGGTTAAAACTTAACCCCCCCTGCACCTTTAATCCTCTCACGATATTTTGATATTTTGATATTGGGGTCAGATGAAAAACTCAATTTGATAATCCTTCTGGCATCTTTTTTTAATGATCTTTATTAATTTTTCAATTTCAGGTTTTCTGAGATAAAGCCAACAACGGCACGTATCCGAGCTAAATGTCTGAGGTCATTATGATAAGTAATCCAAACTTCATGATCAGGTAGTTTGGTGTCTTCAAGCACGGGCACCAACTCCCGGTACATTCGACAAAGTAGTTGCGGTTGTACTGAGATGCCAACACCGGCAACGGTTGCTTTAAGACGGGCAATCGTATTATCGCTGGATAAAATACTTGAAGCTGAACTCTTAACTAACCATTCATTCTCAGCCAATGTAGAAAGCTGGTCGCCATAAGTAATAATGCGATGATGCTTTAACTCGCCGGGTGTTGCAGGATGTCCATGGGTTTTGAGATAGGAAGAAGATGCAAACAGTCCCATCGTCAGACGACCAAGTCGTTTGGCAACAAGGTTTGATTGCTTTGGGCGAAATAGACGAACCGCTATATCAGCCTCACCCCGTGTCAGGTTTGCTGTGTTTGAGGAGGCATTCAGAATGAGATTAATATACGGATATTTACCGTAAAAAGAAGGCAGTAGAGGGGCTAATACCTCTATGCATATACCCTCGGGTAATGCCACCCTAACGGTTCCACTGATATCCTCATCATTGCCCTGGTGAATTCTCTGAATATTGTCAGCAACCGACCGCATCAATTGTGACTGCTCAAAAACAGTGGCTCCTTCTTCTGTCAAAATCAAACCTTTAACTGAGCGCTGAAATAGCTTGATACCCAGTGCGGATTCAAGAGCATCAATTTGCCTGCCTACCGTGGGTTGATTTGAATCGAGTTGCTTTGCCGCCCCGGTCAGGCTGCCACACTCAGCCGCAGCAATGAAATAGCGAAAACTGTCCCAGTTAGTATTATTCATAATTGTATAATATATATTCTATTATGATCGTATACAATTCATTTTTAAATCGTTAGGGTACTGATTAGATTGTAATTTAAGGAGTTAAATCATGACAGCTGACACAACTAATTACGTTGATCACGCCGAGATAAAAATGGGGCAGATTTTAACGATTGCTTTTACCGCTACTGCTTTAGTGTTGCAGAACACACTTCCGCTTATGATATTGGGTGTGGTTTTTTTGCTTTCCGGAACCGTGAGAATGTTAAGTCCGTTTTCCATGCTTTACCGATGGGTGATTAAGCCAGGTGGTATCATGAAGTCTGATTACCGGCTTGATAATATTCAGCCACACAAATTCGGTCAGCTGGTCGGCGCGGTTACTGTAGTCATTTCACTTGTCTGCATGCAACTCGGTTATCCAATGGTAGGTTGGGGGATAGCTGTGGTACTCATCATTCTGACCGTAGTGTCATATGCAGGCTGGTGTATCGGCTGCTTTATCTATTACCAGTTAAACCGAATAGGCATGGGCGGCTTTTTTAAGCATTCACCCACAGATAAATCGAAAATAATGGGCATGAGGCCAGGTAAATAGTAAAGCCAGGCTCAATCCAAAGGCGCATTAATAATGGAGCAGGAAGACTTAAAAGAACTGGCACGTCAGCTTGCTTGCCCGGAAGGAGAGCTAGGCATAGCGTTGGGCGATAAAATGAATGAGATGAACACTTTTATTACCGAACGTTAAATTATTGCGCTTGAACCTGTACAGGATGAGCATATTCTTGAAGTAGGTTTTGGAAACGGAAAACTGTCAATACCGGTCATTGAGGCGATTGGAATAAACGGGTATTTCATCGGGGTAGAAACATCATCCGTTTTAGCTCAACAGGCAATAACTCATTTCAATCAGAATGCGTTTACCCAGGTTACGGTTTTTTCTGATG
>JAOUKT010000060.1 GCA_029882395.1 Gammaproteobacteria bacterium | reverse complement strand
AATAATAACAATGACAAGAAAGAGTAGACCGGCATAAAAAAGCCCATCATGGATGGGCTTTTTTTGGCTCTGATAGCCAGTTATGGCGTGCAGGTTGCCCCATCACAGAGTAAAAGCTCGGTTAAAACAGTTTGTGTTTTCAGTGTGGAAACGGTGTCTGACAGGTTGCCTCCATCAAAATAGCTTTGCGATTTAACGCTTCGGACCAGGCCAACATTAGGGCAAAGCGTATTGATCATGTCATATGCGCCCAGCTTGCTTGATGAGCGGTGTCTTGCTGTTTTAATGCAGCCGCTATAGTTGACGCCGTTAACGGTTACACTTTGATTGCTCGCAATTAATGTTGTGGTTTGTATCACGCCACTATCGGCAGGTGTAGCCGTAGTTGAATGTAAAGCAGAATCAGAACCAAAGGTTTTACCTTCTTCCATGTTTTCAGTTCTAATCAAAACGCCTGGTGACATTGTACGTGTTTCAATAACTGTCGCGGGTGACATCAGGTCGTTTCTTTCAAACTTAATAAACCGTAACTCAGGCCCGCTGTTGTCCAGAGTGATTGTGTGGTACTGAACTGTTGAGCCCGTTAGTGTACGGTTACGCGTATAGCTAACCTGGCCAGCAACAGAGCGGTTAAAAACACGCACTTCCTGATCATACCCACCTTCAGTGTCTTGCACGCTGAATACCTTGGTGCCAATTGAGGAACCACTATAGTCTCTAAAGCTGTGTGTTGCCGGAACCAGCGCAGAAATCTGGCTGACGAGTGCGGCAAAATTGCTGTTGACCTGATCAGCATCAGCGGTAGTACCGTTAGAAAAAATATGCGGTACGGCATCGCCAGGCGCAGCCACCGTGGAGCCTGAAAGTGCAATCGCTGAGATTGCGATGGCTAGAAATGTTTTATTCATTGTGTTTTCCTTTTTATAAATAAGTTGTTGTTAATTTCTTAGTTATTCCAGTTATCAGTGCCCCATTGCATTTCGCCCCAATTACTTGATGAGGCCGGGGGTGGGGTTGGTGCCGGGGGATCGGACGGGCAGCCGATTAAAACAAAAATGCTGCTGAGAGTAAGTACCTGGATAATTTTTTTTATGATCATCATATGCTCTGCCTTGAGAAAATTAATTTGGCTGTAAATTCTGTTTAAACAGAATCAGATAATAACATTAGTATAAAATTTTTAAAGAATGCTATTTGATATTTACGAGAACTATTTCACAAAATTTCGTTAGATGAGGCAGGTGTATAAGAGTTTTATAAATTGTTAATATTATAAAAGATTTAACATTGTTTTTGATCTGAACCGATAGGCACAGTGTATGCAGGAGCCCAGGCATTGTAATAGGCTGTATTAGAACAACGCGGATGGATTTGTTTTAGATCCGAAGTAGCCAGCAGACGGTATGCGTTCAGCGCTTGCTAAATGTAAAAAGCCATGATGATTAGATCAGCTTGAAATGTCGCTAACGGCTATCAATAATGCCTGCGTGACAACACGGCAAGGCATGTTTTTTTAAGCATAAGAAAACGCCGGTATTTATGCGGCCTGTTTGTTTTGAGACGATGATATTGAGTATTGAGATCATGCTGATCAGTGACGAGCTGTTGACGGCATAACCGGCTGATAAGTATAAAAAGCTGAAAAGCGCAGAATTCTGCAGTGCGCTAAAAGGCAGGCAAAATCATGATAACGATATAGTAACCGAAGCCACTTTAGTTTATAGTGGCGGCCTCAACAATCAAGGTATCTGGAGAGAACCGGCAAATTTAACAGATTTGGCGGTCACCGAAGGCGCAACTCGCCCGGAAACGCTCAGGTAAAAGGACAGATACTCTATCGTTGGCTCTGGAGAGCGGTAGCATCCCATAATTAGCGGGATAGATGCCCACCGAAGGGGAAAGTCGGCTTTGATCCGTGATCAATCGCTGGCTGTATCTCTCAGGTATCCCGGACAGAGGGGCGGTACTCATTTACTTAATAAATGCGGAGTATCGCTATGAGCCAACACACAATTCTTTTAGACAAACACCTGCAATACGGCGCCAAAATCGTAGATTTCGCCGGCTGGCAAATGCCGATAAATTATGGCTCACAAATGGAAGAGCATAAACAGGTGCGTACTGATGCCGGTATGTTTGATGTCTCCCATATGGTCGTCCTTGATCTTGAAGGCGGCAAAGTCATTGATTTCCTTAAATATTTACTCGCAAATGATGTTAGCAAGATAACAAGCTCAGCGGGTAAGGCGCTCTATAGCTGCATGCTCAATGAGCGCGGTGGTGTGATTGACGATTTAATCGTTTATTATCTCAATCAGCAGTGGTTTCGCATGGTTGTCAATGCGGCCACTCGAGAAAAAGACATCGCCTGGATTAAGCAGCATGCCGCCGCCTTTGATGTCTCAGTTAAAGAAGGCACGTCACTGGCAATGATTGCAGTACAGGGTCCAAATGCCATAGAAAAAGCCTTGTCTGTGATGTCGGCTGACTGCAAGCAGGTTGCTTCAGGGCTCAAGCGTTTTGTTGGCCAGCCCTGTGGTGACTGGTTTATCGGCCGTACCGGTTATACCGGTGAAGATGGTTTTGAAATTATGCTACCTGAAACGGAAGCCGCTACATTCTGGGATAAGCTGGCAGAAGCCGGTGTGAAGCCGATTGGTTTAGGTGCCCGCGATACCTTACGACTTGAAGCGGGCATGAATTTATACGGCACCGATATGGATGAGCAGACATCGCCATTGCAGGCGGGCTTAGGCTGGACCATCGCAATGCAGGACGAACGTGAGTTCATTGGTCGTGAAGCACTGGCTGCTGAAAAAGCAGCCGGCCCGGTGATGAAATTTGTCGGTCTTGTGCTACAGGGAAAGGGCGTTTTACGCGGCCATCAGAAAGTTGTTATCGAGGACGACGCTGAAGGTGAAATCACCAGCGGCACATTCTCACCGAGCATGGGTGTGGCAATAGCAATGGCACGGGTGCCGGCGCAAACCACTGACCGGGTCAAGGTTGATATGCGCGGCAAACTGGTTGATGCAAAAGTGGTTAAAATGCCGTTTGTTCGCGATGGCCAGGTTTGCGTAGAAGTTTAATCGTTTTTCATAAAAATTAATGACAGTAAATATTAAATAATTAAGGCAGGACAAATAATGAGCACTATCCCTGAAGAGATGAGATACACCAGTTCACACGAGTGGGTGAAGCTGAATGATGATGGCACCGTTTCTGTTGGTATTACCGAGCACGCACAGGAGCTGCTGGGTGATATCGTATTTGTTGAGACCCCTGAAATTGATACAGAGTTCACGGCCGGTGAAGCCTGTTGTGTTGTTGAATCTGTCAAAGCGGCCTCAGATATTTATATGCCAATCAGCGGTGAAGTTGTGGATACCAATGGTGAGCTGACCGATACACCAGATATCATCAACAGCTCTCCCTACGATGATGGCTGGATATTCAAAATCAAACCGGCCAATGAAGATGAGCTCGAAGGTTTGATGGATGCACAAGCGTACGAAGACTCAATAGAAGAGTAAATTCAATTAATTTATAGCTCAATGACGCCACTGTCATCAGTGGCGTTACTGTTTAAGGTTCCTGAAAATGCCGTTTATTCCCCATACAGAAAATGAAATCAATACAATGCTCGAGAGCATTGGTGTAAAACAGATTGATGATTTATTTGGCGAAGTGCCTAAAGCATTACGTGCCGGTGAATTGTCAAATATTCCTGTCGGTTTAAGTGAAATGCAAATGACACAGTTAATGACTGAGCGTGGCGCACAAGACGGTCGTCCACTGTGTTTTATTGGTGCCGGCGCTTATGATCATTATGTACCGGCTGCGGTCTGGCAAATAACCACCCGTGGAGAATTTTATACGGCCTACACACCGTATCAGGCCGAGGCATCTCAGGGAACCTTGCAGCTGATCTATGAATTCCAGTCGATGATGACTACCTTAACCGGCATGGATGTGTCCAATGCCTCGGTTTATGACGGTGCCTCATCGCTGGCGGAAGCGGTGCTGATGTCAGTACGAGCCAATCGCAAATCTAAAAGCAAGCGTATATTAGTGCCGCGCAATGTCAACCCGACGTACCGGTCGGCTACGCATACACTGGTAAAAGGCCAGAATATTGAACTGGTTGATATCGATTACGATAAGGAGACAGGCGGTATCAGTCTGGATTCATTAAAAGCATTCGAGGGTGAAGATTTTGCGGCGGTGGTTATTCAGCAGCCTAATTTTTTTGGTTCGCTGGAAGATGTCGATGCCATTACTGACTGGGCGCATGCCAATAATGCATTAGTGATAGGCGTTGTTAATCCACTGGCAATGAGCATTCTCAAACCTGCGGGTCTGTGGGGGGGCGCCGGTGCGGATATCGCCTGTGGCGATGGGCAGCCATTAGGTGCGCCATTATCGTCCGGTGGTCCTTATTACGGCATTATGTGCTGTAAAAAAGCACTGGTGCGGCAGATGCCCGGGCGCATTGTTGGGCGCACGGTTGATGAAGAGGGCAAAGAGGGTTTTGTTTTAACGTTGCAGGCGCGTGAACAGCATATCCGCCGTTCAAAAGCGACCTCGAATATCTGCACTAACCAGGGGCTGGTGGTGACCGCATCGACTATCCACATGTCTATATTAGGTGCAGCAGGCTTAGAAAATGCCGCTTCACAAAGTCACTTAAATACAGCCTCGCTGGTTGAAAAAATGTGTGCAATCGATGGCGTTGAAAAAATGTTTGATAGCGTGTCATTCCATGAGACAGTTATCAAATTAAATAAACCGGCGAAAGCGGTTGTTGATGCAATGACCGAGGCGAATATCATTGCTGGTTTTGATCTGTCAGAAGCCTATCCTGAATTAGGTGATGCCATTCTGGTTTGTGCGACCGAACAGCGCACGACAAAAGAAATTGATCAATATGTCAGTGCGCTGACAAAAGCACTGGGTGAGGTGTAATACGATGTTAATATTTGAACATTCCAAAGTCGGTTTGCATAAAAAAAATGATGCACAACTAACAGCGATACCAGCCAGTATGCGCCGCGGTGAATCCGCCGCATTGCCGGAAGTGTCAGAGCTGCAGGCGGTGCGCCATTACACGCGTTTATCGACCAAAAACTTTTCAATCGACACGCATTTTTATCCGCTTGGTTCCTGCACCATGAAATACAATCCGCGGGTGGCTAATAGCATCGCATTGATGCCTGAGTTTGCTGCACGCCATCCGCTGGCACCGGAAAAATTCAGCCAGGGTTTTTTATCCTGCATGTATGAATTGCAGGAAATGCTGTGTGAAGTCACCGGCATGAAAGGCTTTTCACTGGCTCCGATGGCAGGCGCGCAGGGCGAGTTTGCGGGTATTGCGATGATACGCGCCTACCATGATGCCAATGGCGATCATGAGCGCCGAGAGATTTTAGTGCCTGATGCGGCGCACGGCACCAACCCGGCAACGGCAACCATGTGTGGTTACACGGTAAAAGAAATCCCGACACTGGCCGATGGCGATGTCAACATCGAGGCACTGGCAGCGGCGATTGGCCCGCAAACAGCAGGCCTGATGTTAACGAACCCGTCAACGCTGGGAGTGTTTGAGAGGCAGATCCAGAAGATCGCAAAAATGATTCACGAAGCCGGTGGCCTGTTGTATTACGACGGCGCAAACCTGAATGCCATCCTTGGTAAAATTCGCCCGGGAGATATGGGTTTTGACGTGATTCACTCGAACCTGCATAAAACATTTGCCACACCGCACGGTGGCGGCGGCCCGGGTTCCGGTGCGATTGGCGTATCAGAGCGTTTAATTCCGTTTATGCCGATTGCCGGCGTTATCAAAGATAAAGAGAGCTTTCGCTGGGCAAATAAAAGCGACTATGCACACAGTATCGGTCACTTATCTGCCTTTTTCGGTAACCCGGGTGTGTTGATCCGTGCTTATGTTTATATGCGCCTGTTAGGCCGTGAAGGCATGACTCGCGTTTCAGAGTTCTCAACGCTAAATGCTAACTACATGATGGCTGAGATGAAAAAAGCCGGCTTTGAAGCGGCGATCCCGGATCGTTTTGCCAGCCACGAATTTATCATCACGCTGAAAAAGCAGGCAAAAGAGCTGCACGTCACCGCGATGGATTTCGCCAAACGGTTACTGGATCTCGGCTATCACGCACCCACGACCTACTTCCCGCTATTAGTGCCGGAGTGTTTGTTAATCGAGCCGACGGAAACAGAATCTAAAGAAGACCTGGACGGCTTTATAAAAGCGATGGTTCAAATTCAGCAAGAAGCAGAAAATGATACACAGTTAGTCACCACCGCACCCCATACTATGCCGGTGAAACGCCTGGATGAAGTACGTGCCGCGAGGCAGCTGGACTTAAGCTGGACAGTCACTCAAACAACAGGCTGATGCCATAAGCGTGATTAAATGAGTAGCCGTGTTATTGAGCGGCGGCGGCTACTTGTAGAGAGCACTGTTAAGCTCATTTATGTGCTGCGGGCATATAGTCTGAGCGCTTTCGGTTTCAGGCTAATGACTCGCAGTGCAGAATGTCATAGTATTGGCTGCATTCAAACAACATAAAAAGAATCAACAATGGCAGACAGTGGCAATAAAGGCTTAAAACGCTTAATACTGGCAACCGGTTATTCATGGCAGGGTTTTAAAGCCAGCTGGATAAATGAAGAAGCCTTTCGCCAGGAAGTGCTGCTCGCGGTCGTGCTGATTCCATTAGCTCTCTTGCTCGATGTGAGTCAGCTGCAAATGTTAATGATGATTGCCAGTGTTCTGCTGGTGTTAATCGTTGAAATCCTTAATTCGGCAGTCGAGGCACTGGTTGATCTGGTGACACAGGAGAAACATGAGCTGGCCGCTCGTGCTAAAGACATGGGTTCGGCTGCGGTAATGCTGGCGCTGGTGAATATGGCTATTATCTGGCTTGTGATACTGGCTTCGAACTTCTTTTAAATTTATTACAGGGAACGGGGTATGTTTAAAAAGATATCGCTGATTATTTTATTGTATTGCCTGTCTTTTTCATTGCCAGCAAAACAGCTAGCAGGTGTTGAACTAGACGAGACGCTGATGCTCGATGGCCTGAGTTTGCAACTCAACGGTGCCGGCATTCGTAGCAAGTTTATTTTTGATATTTATGTGGCCGCTTTTTATACCACGAAAGCCGTTAAGCAATTTGCCGATATTAACCTGCAGCAGCCGATGCGCATGTCGATGCATTTTGTCTACAAAGAAGTAGATAAAGAAAAGCTGACCGATGCATGGAAGCAGGGCTTTGAAGAAAATCTGACAGCAGCAGTATCTGAGCAGCTTAAAGATAAAATAAACAGCTTTAATGGTTTTTTTGAAACCGTGCATAAAGGTGATGTCATCACGCTGGATTATTTGCCGTTAACCGGTACCCGGGTCAGTATTAATAAGACTGAAAAAGGCCAGATTGAAGGCGCTGATTTTTATAAGGCTTTATTGTTAATCTGGCTCGGCAAAGAGCCGGTAGCAGAAGACCTGAAGCAGCAGTTATTAGGTCAAACCAATAGTGATGGTTGATGGCTGACTGGTTTGTAATGACTGAAACATTAAGTTTATGGTCGCTTTTTTTCAGTGCGTTTTTATCTTCAACCTTATTGCCAGGCTCATCCGAAGCTTTGCTGCTGGCCTATGTCTCACACGACTATGACGTTAAGTCACTATTGCTGGTGGCGACGATAGGCAACACACTCGGCGGCCTGTCATCCTGGTTGCTGGGTTTCTGGTTAATAAAAAAGTACCCGCATTCCAAACCCAAAAAACTCAGAGAGGAATCGGTAGCAAGATTGCGCCGCTGGGGCTGGCCGGTTTTACTGTTTTCCTGGTTGCCGATAATTGGCGACCCGTTATGTCTTGCGGCGGGCTGGCTGCGGCTGAATTTCTATGGCTGTTTGTTTGCGATAGCTGCGGGAAAAGGCCTGCGTTATAGCGCTATTGTCTGGTTGCTGTTCTGATGTTGATGAGCTGCTGTTAACAGTAGTTGCAGATCCTGCCAGATGTCATCAACCGAAAACTGACTGTTTGATGCGAGAAGATAGTGACTGATATTTTGCCTTATGATGCTCTCAGTCTCTTCGTTACAGCTTTCAACTTTCATTTGCTGCCAGGCTTGTTCAATCGCCAGCTGTTGCATGTGTTCAGTGTTTAATTCAATATTAATGACTTCGTCTTTGGTTTTCTTTTCGAAAGACGATGGCCAGGCAATATTAGTGGTTCCGATCAGTTTACGTGACTTACGCAGCATCGTAATCGTTTCATCCCAGGGTAGCGCCGCGCTGACGAGCAGCTGCCATTGCTCAAGCTTTAAAACCTGCTGTTTTTTGAGTGCTAACCAGTGACAAAATAAAACCAGGTTCACATTTAACCCAAACTGATCCTGCAGCCGCAGGCAGGCTTTTTCTACCGACCCGAGCCGGTAAAAGTTAACTGAAAAATCCCAGAGTTCAGAGTCAGGGAATTGCATTGTTTTCTGTTTCTCCGAAGCTTGCTTTAGCCGCTTTTTGTAAGCTGCTTAAACCCGGCACGCCGGGTATTTTCTGTGAGCCAATGAGGATCGTGGGCACACCGGTTATTTCTGTTTCGCTGGCGTATTGCCGGTACAGCTCAAGGTGCTTTTCAAAAGCACTGTGCGGACTCAAAGCCGCTTCGATCGTGGCCTGTGGCAGAGCACATTCGGCGGCTATCTGGCGTAAGACGTTTTCATCACCAATGTTGAGCATGTCGACAAAAAAAGCCTCGAACAGCCGGTTATGAAGCCGATAAAAGCTATCCGCGCCTAATGGTTTAGTGGCTTCGGCTAACAATAATGCCTGATGTGAGTTAGTGGTGAACTGGTGTTCGTGTTTAAATGCAAGCTGATCCTGATCAATCAGCGCATTTAACGAGGCTACTATGTCCTGCCATTGCTGCGGATTGTAGTCGAGTTCAGATGTGGACATGCCCTCGGCAGGTGTTTCGGGATGAATTTCAATGAAACACCAGTTTATTTTAAGCTCATAATGCTGCTTTAGCTGTTGAATACGGTGGTGGCCGATATAACAAAACGGGCAGATGTAATCACTAAATACAGAGAGTTTTAGTTCGGGTTTTTGCATAGGCTCAAGTGTAAAGCATGGGCAAATAATTGCATCAACTAATCCTGATGAAGCGAAAATTGTGACAATGTTGCAATCTATTTTGGCTATAAGTGATTGTAAATGCAGTTAAATGTCGGTCAGGCGGTGTCAGCTTGTCGGCGGCTGGTGTCGCTTTCAAAAACGCCGGTCGTCTGGCATAAGGACAAAAGCCAGATTCAGTATGGCGCTGCCTATGCTGTCATTTTCAGCTATAGTTAGACAGACGATATTATGACTTTGTGAGCAGGTGGTTCACCGGCTATGAGCGTAATTGGCCGCGCGAGCATTATGTGGTGGCTAATTCATCCTGGTTTAGTGTGCATGAGCTTGCTAAATAAAAATGTAGACAATACTTATGATAAGACAATATATAGTGATGATAATGCTGCTGTTAAGCTTTGCTGTTTCAGCCAAAGATAACCGCCAGCAATTTGCAACCTATGGCCTCGGGGCTGAGCCCTGTTCCAGCTATAACCATGCCAGAAGTGCTGGCGGTGAGCGCGAATTGCAGATGAGGCAGTGGCTAGCCGGCTATGTGACCGCGTTTAACCTCATTGTGAAAGATACCTATGATATTTTTGGCAGTACCGATTACGATGGCATGATTGAGTGGCTGGATGATCGCTGTAATAAATACCCTCGTGCTAATTTAAGCAATACCGTTGCCCGTTTCACTGAGATCACGTTTTCTTATAGAAAACAGTATATGCCTCAGAAATAGCTCAGTTAGAGCAATTGACAGCTTGAAAGTGAGCAATATCAGGCCAGAACAGTTTCTGGCCTGATGGCTTATGAGCTTAGGCTGAGTGAATCTGCGTTAACATTTCAAGGTCGACATAAGTCTTACCATTTGCGTCACCAGCCATCACAGAGAAAGGCTGGCCAGGCTCGCCGAGGTTATCCAGCACAATCGCGGCACCGCTAAAATCATGACTCAGGGTATAATCATTGACGGTGATTATGGTTTTAAGGTGGGCGCCTTGTGATGATTTAATGCCATTTTCGGAGTCTTCAAAAGCCAGGCAATCAGCGGCATCCAGTTTCATTTCAGCTAATGCCCAGTCATAAATATCCGGGGCTGGTTTTTTAGCCGGTACGATATCACCGGCTGCAATCACTTCAAACCAGTCAATGGACTCTTTACCAAGGGTATTTTCCAGCAATGCGGTGACGTTTTCCGGTGTCGTAGTGGTTGCTATGGCCAGCCGCAGACCCGCAGCACGGGCATCGTCGATCAGCCGTTTGACGCCCGGGCGCAAGGGAATAGCGCCCTTGCCGAGTAATTCTGTGTAATGGCGTGTTTTGATTTTGTGTAAGTCAGCGATCATGTCCTGCAGGTTTTGTGGACGTTCAAATTCAGTATTGAAGTTATCGAGGTAGTAATTCATGCGCTCTTTACCACCGGTAACCGCTAACAGCTTGTCATAGAGCTCGACGCTCCAGTGCCAGTCCAGCCCGACTTCTTCAAAGGCCTCATTAAAGGCGACGCGGTGACCGTCTTTTTCAGTGTCAGCCAGTGTGCCATCGACATCGAATATAAGCGCTTTTAGCATAGTTGTACCGTGAATATTTGAAAAGGCCGCAATATACTGGAAATCTGCTTAAAAATCACCTCATAAACGCCCGGCTATTGATTAGTACTGACCGCTGTATTGAACTCGGTCTTGTCGTGGCATCTAGGTAAAAGTCGTAACATGCCCATAAACAAGCTCATACTGCAGATGAGCCTCTTTACAGAAGGCTGGACATTATAAATTGCTGAGTTGTAACTTAAGAGTGCTGTCGCAGCGGGCTTTGCCAGACAACAGTTTGAGCGTCTGTTATCGGCAATAAACAACCTCAGGGACATTAATGTCAGCTGTCAGCTGTCAGCTGTCAGGTTTTAGGCTGGCAGGCTTAATTCAGACGTGTCGGTGCGTCGGTAGCCGGGTAATTGGCGATGAACGATTGCCATCACCGCCGCCGCTGTTGACCGGTGTGCGGTGAGTTTTCCACCGTAGATGCTGATGATGCGGGGTGATAATGTATTGTCAGTGTGAAGAAGGGTGTCACGACGACGTTTAAAGGCCTTTTTGTCGGAGGCTGGCAGTACCCTGAGGCCGGCAAACTGCTGTAGCACATCACCGTGTTTCAGGTCGTCAGTGAAATAGCGGTTCCATGTGGCCAGCAGGTAGTCAACCTCTTCTGCCAATGGCCTGCATTGTTCTGGCGGGCCATTAAATTGACTTTCTGTGGTGCCGATCAGGCAATGTTGCTGCCAGGGAATAGCGAAGACAACTCTTTTATCGGCGGCCTCAACGTAATAAATGCCTTTATCAAGGCATCTGGGGATCACGATGTGGCTGCCCTGAATTAAGTCGATGGGTAAGCGGCTGACAGCTGGCGAGACCTTTGAAAGCACCTCGTTGACCCAGGGACCACTGGCATTAATGATCATGCGGCCGGTAATAGTTGTCTGTTTATCGGTGCTTGCCTTCACCATGTTATCTTTGATTTCAATGGCTTTAAGTGTCGTTTGTGGGAGAAAAACAGCGGAGTTATTTACGGCTTGCTGAAGCACTGCCTGGGTGAGTTGTTTATCATTGGTTAAACCGTCACCGTATTCAAAAACGGCCGTCAGCTTCTGCAGGCTGAGGCCATCCAGTGTCGGCCATTCGCTCTGTTTTAATTTCCTGAACTGACCGCCACCTAACAAACGGTAAAGCAATAAGCCAAGATGAATTAACCATACCGGCCTTTTGTTATTTTGATAAACCGGAATATAAAAAGGTACCAGCCTGACCAGAGAGGGAGCGGTGCGTAACAGTATGCGGCGTTCTTTCAGGCATTCTTTGACCAGACCAAACTGGAAACTTTCAAGGTAACGTAAGCCCCCGTGAATCAGCTTGCTCGAGCTTGAAGAGGTGGCTAATCCGGCTTCAGAATATTGTTCCAGCAAACAGACTTTGTAACCGTCGCAAGCAGCGGCCCTGGCGACGGCAGCGCCGTGAATGCCTGCGCCGATAATAATCAGATCATAGTCAGGTGGTTGTGAGGGCATTATGTTTGATAACCTGTGAGTTGAGGTGTTGGTGCTGCAATAAGGTACCGATGTGATCGGTTTCTATGAATTCGATGCCGTTGTTGGCATAACTCAGGGCCAGCTCTGCGTTATCAATTAAATACAAAGCCCAGTGCCATTTGCCCGGCCATAAGGTATGCGCTGGCAGCTCGCCGGTGCTGCTAAGCTCAGGGAGCTTGCGGTAATTGCAGACCAGCAAATCAGGCGCCAGTTTTTCTGCCTGGGCATAATATTCTTCATTGAATTTATGCAAAACATAGCCGGTTTTGTAATCAGAATGCTGTTGAACATAATCAATGGCCTGATAACTGAATGAAATAATATAACAAGCTTGCTTGAGCTCGCTCAGCTGTTTTAATAGGTGTTTCATGACATGCTCAACACCAAATTCTGCAAGGCACTCTTCTTTTATTTCTATAATGGCTACGGCTTCTGGAAACTGATTAAACAGCGAAATGGCGTGTGCCAGCAGCGGAATTTTAATGCCTGAAAATTGTGTCTGGAAAACAGAATAATAATCTGCCTGGAAGTGACGCACGGTGCTGCTGGTTAGCGAAAAAATGGATTTTTTTATGCCGGATGAGCGTTGCAGGTCAGCATCGTGCATCAGAATAAAATCATCGTCTGCGATCATCTGCACATCAAACTCAACATAGGTTGCACCGGCTTCAAGAGCGGCCTCAAGACTGGCCAGAGTGTTTTCCGGGTACCGGGCCGAATATCCCCGGTGCGCAATCAGTTTAGGTATCTGCATTTTTAATCCTTTAAACACATTATTTTTTAAGCTCAAATTAGAACTTATCAGAAACAAGGCTTTAATTGCTAACACTTTAGGACAACCGGTGTCAGTGCTTAGTCAGGTTTGTGCCGAGTAAGAAAAGCCAGCTGTTGTGTGAATATTTGATAGCGTTGTAGCAGTAGAGGCTGGGGCTCGGGTGTAAAACAGCTGGTTTTTGTATCGCTCTGCCAGTCATGCGCTTGAGATAATAACCAGGCGGCACCGCTGGCACTGGCTTCGGTATTGTCAACGCGGCTGACCTTAAGCTGGCTCAGGTCTGCCAGCTTTTGACACAGGTGATCTAATCGGCAAAGGCCGCCGGAAATAACCAGGCTTTTAGTGCTTGCATCCAGCAGTAACTCGATATTGTTTTGCAGTAAAAAGACAATGCTTTCGACGATGGCAACAGCACGCTCGGGCAGGCTAATATTATCTGCATCGAGGTCCAGATAGTGGGGCTCAATTGTGCTGTCCCACCACGGAGAGCCCAGACCACTGATGCTGTTGATAAAGACCGGTGGCGCTTTGAGCTCGCTCAGCCAGTGCGGAAGCTGTTCAAATAAGGCGTTTTCATCGATCTCGCTGGCAAGCGTTTGTAATGCGGCACCGGCTCCGTTGACGGTGCCTTCTTGCAGATAGATAGTGTTGTGGGGCCGGGTAAACGCGATGCCGTTAAGTAAAAGCGGGTGTTGCTGAAGCCGCTGAGTGACTTTAAGTGCAAAAGCTCCGGTACCAATATTGACATAAACAGACTCGGGCGTGACGTCACCGTTTGCAAATAAGGCTGCATTTTGATCACCATTGACCAGCATAAGTGGAATATCGTGGTGTTTTAGCCGGCCATAATCAGACAGGCAGGGGCGGACCTCAGGTAAACAGCGTTTACTGATCTGGAATTTATCCAGCAGGCTGTCAGACCACTGCAGGCTGTTGATATCAAACAGCTGGGTGCGTGAGGCGTTGACATGATCGACGACAGGCGTGCCCAGCGTGCTCAGCTGCTGAATCAGGTAACTGGCTAAAGGCGCGATGATAATGTTTTCAGCTTGCGCTGCCTGTTGGCAGCGCCGGTCATGGCTCAGCAGCCATTTTATTTTGCTGGCACCGTAATGCGCTGACAAGACCAGGCCGGATAACTTTTTTATCTCGCGGGCATCGTCTTGTAGGGCTGCCAGCATAGCGCTGGCACGTGTATCTTGCCAGCTAATGGCGGCAGACAGGGCGTCTCCCGTGTGTTTGTTCCAGCCAACAATGGTCGATCTTTGTGTGATGAGGGCAGCAGCGGAAAGTTGTTTGAAAGCCGGCTGAGATTGCAGCTCGTGAAGACAGTAGTGAATAGAGTTGAGAATTTCTTCTGCATTTTGTTCAATAAATCCGTTATCCTGCCGATAAATAGAGATAGAGCGTTCGGACTGGGCCAGTATTTGCCCGGATGAGTTAAATATCATGCAGCGACTGGCATGAGTGCCCTGATCAATAACAAGAAAATGTGCCATCAATTAACTATAGCAGGCTTATTTTAATGCAAAAGTATTTAATATTGTTTGTGCTGATGCTACCTCAGTCGCTGATGGCATTAGAGTTATTTGGTGTGACCGTTAATGAGATAAATCGTGTCCAGTTGCGTGAAGCGATAAGAAACACCGGGGCAGAGGTTGTCAGAGAAGCCGGTGATGATAATTGGTATGATGTTTACAATATGTCGGTTAATTTCAAACAAAGCAAATACCTGTTTATCGCTTATGATAAAACCACGGCCAACTTTGCATTTGCCGAATACCATTTGCCTTATGATTATCTCAGAAGCATGTTGCTGCGGTTAAAACTAAAATACGGAAAACCGGATATTAAATACGGCAGCTTTGAATCAGAAAACAGGTTTTTGTGGCTTGTAGACGGCATCAATATAGAGCTAACCCAGGACTGGGATAAAAGTATCACTCGTCTGGTTTATACCCAGCCAGCGACAATAGTGCCATTGCAGCAAGCCTACCGGCAATCAGAAAGTGCTAACTTATCAAAGCTGCTTCAGGTAGATGGTTCGTATTACTGAGTCAGAGCGATTATTTATACGACCACAGCGCATCGGGATTCAAATCAGGTTTTGTTGTTGGAATGTGTATTTTGCTTACCTTGAACTCTTCAAGGCTGGTGTCGCGTTTAATCGGGTTGCCATAATATTTGCCATTGGCGTCAGCAATGCTCATGGCTGAGCTCATAATCGAATTGCCAAACCCGCGGTAAATCACCACCGCTATTTCATTATTGGCCAGTTTCACCATGGTGCCCGGAGGGTAGGCGCCGAGCTGGCGAATAAAGTTGAGATAGATGATTTCGTCTTCTTTAGATGACATCTGGTAGATTTCTTTAAGAGCCGACTGCGCCAGTGCCGCTTTACGGTAGGCGCGTTTGGTGATCATCGCCACATAAGTATCGGCAAGCCCTAATATCTTGGCAAACACACCAATATGTTTGCTTTTCAAGCCCCATGGATAGCCGTTACCATCATTGCGTTCGTGATTTTCAATCAGTGTCTTTAACCAGGCTGAATCATCGATGCCACACTGTTTGAGCATTTCGACCGCTTTGGCTGGCGCGTTGAGAATTATTTTTTGTTGTTGCTCAGAAAGCGGCACGCTTTGTTTATTGAGTTGTTCCTGAATACCGGTCAGGCCGATATTTGAGGTAATGGCCGCTGCCAGCAAACTTTGCCGCTGAGTGGCATTATAATCAAGCAGTGTAGCGGTTAATTCGCAGAGTATCGCCTTGTAAATGGGCTGCAGCGAGGTGTAGGTCTGATCATAATAAAAATGAATCGCTCCAAGGCAGGCGTCTTCATCAAAAGCAACTAAGGCCTGAATATCGGCGGCTAACCTCATGACCCTTTGGCTGACAATGGCATCACCCTTTTCCACATCTCTGATCAGGTTTCGATAGCGGGTTGAAAAGCGGGTGATTTCGTTAAACGGGTTTTCGATGACATGAGGCGGGAGTTTCGCCAGATGAGAATGGCTGCTGGCATTATTCAGCGTCTGATTAAGGATCATTTCGGCATTGCGTAGCGGATCGTGCAGAAAGATCTTGTCAATCACTTCCTGTTTGCTGATGACCGAACCCTGGCGTAGTAGTAACTGGCCATTTGAGCCATAGATAGACCATTGAATGGCTTGATTCAGAATGATCTCGCCGCGAGCCAGTTTAATGCGTTCCATAAGGTGAATTTCGATTTAAAGCATTGCGATATTTAATGATATTATATTTGGGTACTTTTGAATATTGATAATTACTATTAATGGTTAATATCGGCAGGTTTGTGAAAGAAATCAGCCGATTAATAAAAAATGCTTAAATATCAATCCAATATAGAGTGGTTTTATCTTAAGTCTGGGTGTTGGTTGGCGCCAGTCACAGCATCAGCCCTGTAAAATTGTGAATTAAGAGAAATGAGATGTCTGCCTTAATCGAAATGAAATATGGCTATTTTGCCTTTCTGGAAAAACCTGAAACAGTAAATGAAAGGATTATCGCAGGCTTCAAGGCCTTTGAAGCTGAGCCTCTGACCCGTAAAAGTCATTTCTTTGAAGGCCGGTATGAAAACATTTATATCGAAACGGCAAAAATACCGGATCTGATACCGGTTATCGAACAGGCGATAGTCTATGTCGCTGAAATATTGAGCCAGCCAGCCGATCAGCTGCAGTGTGGTTTCTGGTTTAACAGCATGCAAGCGGGTGATGTGACCATCGCCCATACGCACGATGATGATGATGAATTAATGTCCGGCGTCTATTATCTGGAGGTGCCGGAAAATTCAGGCAGCTTGCTGCTGGGTGTATATGACAAGCAGGTCATAGTAGAACCTGAGGCCGGCAAAATGGTGTTTTTTCG
>JAOUKT010000109.1 GCA_029882395.1 Gammaproteobacteria bacterium | reverse complement strand
GCATTGCCGTACGATTTTTCATTAGTTAGTTTCTCAAACGGATTTTGAAATTGGCCAAAGGAGGGAGCTTATGAAAAAATCTTGAAAATAATAACAAAAAAATTAAAAATCTGGCTTCCTGATCATGCAGATAATGATACGGCGTAATAAATTCAGGGCTGGAAACTTATACATTTAAAGCCTTTCAATAAAAAAAATATAAGCGAATAATTAGGCTGTTTTATGGTCAGTGATGCCTGTACCGAATGGTGGAAAATTCAAAGCTGAACGGTATAAAAATTTTGCTTGCTGATTTGATCCTGATGCCATGGCGTGAATAGAATATGGGATGAATAATCAGGGGGGCGAAAGTCATGGAAACAAACTGGCAAGACAGTATATATCGTCAACGTGAAGAACTAGCGCGTATGCTGCGTGAACCCATTGAATGCTGTGCGCGAGCCGTTACTCCGGTTTGGCATGATCGACAGCAAATAGAAGAGACACTGCTTAAAAACTTTTCCAGTATTCCCTATTGTAATAATTTGTACGCACTCGATTACAATGGGGTGCAGATCTGTGACAATATTGGTGCAAAAGGCATCTTAAAAGGTCATATGGGGCGCGATCGCTCACAGCGGCCCTACATGAAAGAAGCCGTTCCCAGCTGGGGGTTTTTATTGTCCGATGCGTATATCAGTCTCTACAAACACAGGCCTTCATTGACGGCATTGCAAGTCATTCGCGATAACGAGCAGGTGCAGGGGTATCTGGGTGTGGATTTTGATTTGCGTGACTTGCCAGTGACTACCGAGCTTTACCGCGAACCTGAAAACTGGCGACAGATAAAAGGTGACCCTGCCATTCGTAAATTAGTTTTTCAGCAGACCCGGGTAGAAAGTTTGATGGATCAACATCGCGAGCAGGCCTTTGCCATCCTGGAAGAAATGTTGACGCGGCGTGGCGTGTTTCAAATGCAGATACATTTCTCCAGTAGTCAGGCTACTATCTGGATGATGGATGACCCGTTTCGTTACCGCATACTGGATATGGATGCTTTAATAGATCCGGATATCTGTATGCTCTATCCTCGTCAGGAATATCCGGCTAATGCTTTAATCCCTGCGGATACTATTGAAGCAATACTCGAAAACCTGCAAATGCTGCGCACGGCAGATGAAAATATCTACCTGCGGCTGGCATCCATTAATCTGTTCAATGGCATGATCAGCCTGACCTTTTCCTGTGACGGCTCACACTACATGCCATACGGAGAATTTCTGCAAAAGAATGCCGACTTCTGGTTTGGCAATGCGGCGTAATAAACATTGCGGCGCAATAAAACAAATGCAAAATTAAAAAGCTGATAAAAGTGCAGTGAAGCGGCCGGCCACTTTTATTTGAAAGAATGACCATGAAAGAAAGTATAAGAAAGCCTGACTTTATGGAATACTATGTTGAAATATGACCATAGTTGAGGCTTGCAATGAAAAACACACTTATATTCTTTATCTTAGCTTATATACCCCTGGCGGTGAACGCCACTCCCTTCTCCTGGCCGCAATTAACGCCGAAACAGATCGGCAGCAAAACCTATGTTATAGAGCATGGCCCGCATGATGAAAACAAGAAGCTGAGTCGCGGTTTTCATAATAACCCGGGCTTTGTCATCACCCGCGATGGTGTGGTGGTGATTGATACCGGCAGCAGTGTTGAGATCGGCAAGATGATCTTACGCAAGATCGAAAAGCTGACAGATAAACCGGTCACGCATATCTTTAATACGCATTTTCACGGCGATCACTGGCTGGCAAACCAGGCACTGCTGGAGAAATACCCGTCGGCCAGGACGATAGCGCACCCTAAGTTAATCGCTTTATTAAAAGCCGGGCAGGATAAATTCTGGATCGATGTGTTCACCAAACGCCTGGGTGATGATTTTAAAGGCACGAAGGCGGTAATTCCCGCTGAGGCAGCCGCAAGCCGCGATTATAAAATTGGTGGCATGACATTTACCGTCAAGCTGTTTGACCAGGCGCACACGGCCACTGACCTGATGGTGTTTGTAAAAGAAGACGCCGTATTGTTTACCGGTGATATTGTCAACAACGAGCATTTCTCGTTTATGGGCCACGGCAATTTCAAGGGCGCGTATGAAGCGACTCAATGGGCGCTGGCACAAAAACCTAAGTATGTTGTGGTGGGGCATGGGCGCAGCGGCACGCAGGACCTGATCCCGGCGTTTGCCGATATTTATAAAACCCTGCGCGATACAGTCATCAAATATTACGATCAAGGCCTGCAGGATTACGAGATAAAACCAAAGCTGATCGCCGCCTTGTCAAAATATAAACACTGGAGCGGTTTTGAGAGTCAGGTCGGCCGTTATGCCAGCCTGCTGGTGGCCGAGGTTGAGGCCGAACAGTTTCAATAAAGCGCTCAACTCCGGCCGTGATGCCCGGGCAAGCAGCTGAGCACCATTAAGCCGGTTTAACCGGCAATGCATTTAACAAGGAGGTTCCATGCCTAAATCTAAGCCGCCGGGCGGTTTACACGCGCAAACAATCGATGCTGTGATCGCATCATTAGACAGAATAGTTGACTGGTCGATTGAAAATAATCAGCGCACGGGTTATTTCGCCGCGCTCTACCGAAAGGTAACGATCAACGTTAAACACGGCATCGACAATGGCACGTTTGATGACGCTGCGCGCATGGAGCGCCTCGATGTGATTTTTGCCAATCGTTATCTCGATGCCTTTGAAGCCTATTATGCGGGGCTGCCGGTAACACAAAGCTGGCAGCTGGCATTTGAGGCAACAGAGCGCTGGTTTCCGCTGGTGTTGCAGCATTTAATGATCGGCATGAATGCACATATCAATCTTGACCTGGGCATTGCCGCCGCCGAGACAGTGCCAGCGGAACAATTAGCGAAGCTGGAAACAGACTTTAACAAAATCAACACGCTCTTAATCGGCATGATAGACGAGGTAGAAAAAAACCTCGCCAAAATCTGGCCACTGTTTAGCCTGATGGACAAGCTGGCCGGCAGGCTGGATGAAAAGCTGGCCGCGCAGAGCATGGAGTTTGCCCGCAACCAGGCCTGGAAATATGCCCTCACATACGCAGCAGCAACGGATAAAGAGACGTGTATCCACGACATGGACAGCCGCCTTTGTTTATTGGCAAAGGGCTTGCTCGGTGTGGGGCTGTTAGAGTTATCGTGGTTTCTGTTTATCCGCGTGCTTGAAAGAGGCAACGTAGCAAAAAAAATTACGGCTTTGGTTTGAGTTGTAAAATGCTACACTGGAAGATCATTAACAAAAAGCGGTAAAAAATACACAGGCTCTCGCTGCAAATATTAGCAAGTCATAATTAATCAGCTATTTAGCAAAGTGAGTAGGGAAGTGCGGTAAGGCAGTAGCCTGCTTTTATAATAAAATGGAGAATCGAATAAATGAAGTTACTAAGTGTTTTGGTTTTGTCGTATTTTATACTGGCATGTGATGCAGATGAGTCATTCACCAGTATTGATATGACGGACTACTTTTATCAGCCTGGTTATATTTTTGAGTTTAAAAGCGCAAGTGGTTATGACGACTTTTACCGCTATCAAAACGTTACTCTAAATGGATATGCATTAATCGAGCAAACTAAATATGAAAATGCAAGTAACGTCTGGTATGACGCCACATATTCTGCAGTAGAGCCAGATGGTATTTATACCTATGATGATACAACGGGTGCTTTAGAGTTGACTATTCCTACGCTGGAGAATGTTCAGCAGAATTTATTTAATGGCTTATATGTAACAGTGAGCCATCAGGATACGCCTGTGCCTCAGTTATCAGATACACCTTTCGCTGGCTGTAATGACCTGATTCATATCGCTGTGCATCGAGAGTATATAGATGACTATGACGGCTCTAGTGAAGTGTATGGTGGCGATATCTACTTCGCAAGAGGTATTGGTCGGCTATATCAGGAGTGGCGTTTTACCTCATCTAATAACCCGTATCCATATCAATATGATGATGGAACTGAAATTCAATTTGATAAACTCCAGATTGTTAAAGATATGCAAACTTTATTACCTGTAGAGTTGTCATCACCGGGCTGCTAAAACAGCCCTGAACGGGATACCGCTTTAAGCAGGCTAAATGTTTCAGCAAGCAACGCCGCGGTGTTATTTCAAACACAGCGGCAGCAAGTCTTAAGGAGGAGAGCCGCATGTTATCACTTCAATCCCCGGCCTTTCAAAATGGCACAAGCATTCCATCGCAATACACCTGTGAGGGAGACAATATTTCACCACCGCTAAACTGGCAAGGCGTGCCGGCAGAAGCAAAAAGCCTGGTCTTAATTATCGATGACCCGGACGCCCCCGACCCAAAGGCGCCGCGCATGGTC
>JAOUKT010000108.1 GCA_029882395.1 Gammaproteobacteria bacterium | reverse complement strand
GTGATGCGGTGATTGAAATCAAACCGCGCCAAATTCCTGAGATTCCGGTTCAATGTCGCTTATCCGGTTTAGAGCCACAGAATATTTCTGCCGACTCGTTATTTGTTAATGTCGGTGAGCGCAATAACGTCACCGGTTCAGCCATCTTCAAACGCCTGATCATGGAAGAACAATACGAAGATGCGCTGGCCGTTGCACTGACTCAGGTTGAAAACGGTGCCCAGGTTATCGACATCAATATGGATGAAGCGATGCTGGATTCAAAAGCCGCCATGGTGCGCTTTTTAAACCTGATTGCCTCCGAGCCGGATATCTGCAAAGTACCGGTAATGATTGATTCATCCAAATGGGAAGTGATCGAAGCCGGGCTTAAATGCGTGCAGGGAAAAAGCATCGTCAACTCCATCAGCTTAAAAGAAGGCGAAGCAAACTTTATTAAATACGCCGAGCTGGTGCGACGTTATGGCGCGGCTGTTATCGTCATGGCATTCGATGAAGACGGCCAGGCCGACACCGCCGCCCGAAAAATCGAAATTTGCAGCCGCTCCTACAAAATTTTGACAGAAGTGGTGGGCTTCCCGCCGGAAGATATTATCTTCGATCCGAATATATTCGCCGTCGCCACCGGCATTGAAGAACACAATAATTATGCCGTCGACTTTATCGAAGGCACGCGCAGCATTAAACAAACACTGCCACACGCAATGGTCAGTGGTGGTGTTTCCAATGTGTCGTTTTCATTTCGCGGCAATAACCCGGTACGTGAAGCGATTCATTCCGTGTTTTTATACCACGCGATTAAAGCCGGCATGGACATGGGTATCGTCAATGCCGGGCAGCTGGCAATCTATGAAGACCTGCCGCAAGAACTACGCGAACGGGTAGAAGATGTCATCCTCAATAAACGCGAAGATGCGACCGACCGACTGCTTGAAATAGCAGAAAAATACCGCGGAGATGGCAAACAAGCAGAAATAGAAAATGAAGAGTGGCGCAGCTGGCCGGTTAATAAGCGGCTCGAACATGCGCTGGTTAAAGGCATAACAGAATTTATTGATGGCGACACTGAAGAAGCCCGGCTGCAAACACCGCGCCCGCTGGATGTGATCGAAGGCCCGTTAATGGATGGCATGAACGTGGTTGGTGATTTGTTCGGGGCCGGTAAAATGTTTTTACCGCAGGTGGTTAAATCAGCGCGGGTAATGAAAAAAGCCGTGGCTTATCTAATGCCTTATATCGAAGCCGAAAAAGGTGACGGCGCTATACAAACCAATGGCAAAATTTTAATGGCCACGGTAAAAGGTGATGTGCATGACATTGGTAAAAACATCGTCGGCGTGGTGCTGCAGTGTAATAACTATGAAGTGCTGGATATTGGTGTCATGGTGCCGGCAGAGAAAATTTTAAAAACAGCCAGAGAAGAAGGCTGCGACATGATCGGTCTGTCCGGTTTGATTACGCCATCGCTGGATGAAATGGTGCACATCGCCAAAGAAATGAAACGACAGGATTATACGCTGCCGTTAATGATTGGCGGAGCAACCACCTCTAAAGTACACACGGCTGTTAAAATCGAACCTAACTACGACCACCCGGTGGTTTACGTGGCCGATGCATCGCGTGCTGTTGGTGTGGCGGGTAAATTATTAAGCGAGCAGCGCGAAAGCTACCATGCCGAAATAAAAGCTGACTACCATGAGCTGCGGGTGGCGCGTAGTGAACGCCAAAGCAAAAAGAAAAGTTTCTCCTTGTCAGAAGCACGGGAAAACAAATACCTCTGCGACTGGGAAAACTATCAGGCGACAACACCTGCGTTTTTAGGCTTAAAAACTTTTGAAAATTATTCACTGGCAGAGCTGGCAGATTATATTGACTGGACGCCGTTCTTTCAGAGCTGGGAACTGGCTGGGCGCTATCCTAAATTGCTTGACGATGAAAAAATCGGCACAGAAGCAAAAAAATTGTTTGCCGATGCCAAAGCTATGCTCAAACAAATTATCGATGAGCAATGGTTATCCGCCAGAGCCGTCATCGGATTCTTCCCGGCAAATAACATCAACGATGATGATATCGAAATCTATGCCGATGATGAACGCAAAGAAGTGCAAACCGTACTGCATCACATTCGCCAGCAAATGGCGAAACCAAAAGGCAAACACAATATGTGTCTGGCCGACTTTATTGCACCCAAAGGTCAGGCCGATTACATCGGCGGCTTCGCGGTCACCGCAGGCATTGGCATCGATAAAAAAGTCGCCGAGTTCGAAGCCGAGCATGATGACTACAGCAGCATCATGTTAAAAGCACTGGCCGATCGTCTGGCTGAAGCCTTTGCAGAGCGCATGCACCAGCGCGTGCGCACTGAGTTTTGGGCCTATGCAAAAGACGAAGCGCTTGATAACGACGCATTAATCAAAGAAAGCTACAACGGTATTCGCCCGGCGCCGGGTTACCCTGCCTGTCCCGATCACACCGAAAAAGCCACCTTATGGGAAATGTTAGAGCCAGAAAAAAATGCCGGCATAAGCATCACCGAAAGTTTTGCCATGCTACCGACCGCCGCAGTATCGGGCTGGTATTTTGCTAATGCCGAGTCATCCTATTTTGGCACCGGTAAAATCGGTCGCGATCAGGTCGCCGATTATGCGCGCCGCAAAGGCATGAATCTGGCTGAGGCGGAAAGGTGGCTGGCGCCGGTGCTGGATTATGACAGCTAAGACTGGATAAATTTAAGCCCGCTTTTGCGGGCTTTTTTGTTGTCATTAATAATGCAATTGTCTTTAATAGCACGAGTGAAAAAAATTATTTATACTTCCAAATAAGCTCAATAACAAGTTGTATCTGTTGAGTATTTAGCTTCCAATGATATTTCTGTTGCACCATCATCTTGTTTTTATGATGCTGTAAATTGATTACATCGCCTGTGGTTTCATCCAAATCCTGAAGTAAATCAAAATAATGAGGGCTATCTGAGATAACTCGCCCATTATCATCAAAGCAATAAATGGCGCCGTCGATACGCGGGCAATAATCGGGCTTTTTATTTTCAAGCATTAGATAAGCATAGGCGATGTATATAGAGCATCCACTGAATTTTTCAATATTTTCATTACCTGTCAGAATGCGATCCCACTTTGCATAGGGTATGCGTTTCACATCACCTACATCGGCGAAATGAAAGACATAAACAGTCAGGCCAGACATTATTCATTGTCCAAATATGTAATGGCATCCAGAGGGCTTTTAACGGCGTCATGATTTTTTTGCATAACATGCGTATATATTTCAGTTGTTTTTACATCTTTGTGACCAAGTAAAGTTTGTAATACACGAATGTTTTCTCCATTTTCCAGCAAATGAGTAGCAAAACTATGACGTAGTGTATGAGGGGTCGTGCGTTTCACGATATTGGCTTTAGTCTTAGCTGTATTAATCGCTTTTTGTAATACCGTCTTATAAATATGATGACGAAAGGTTTTACCGGAGCGCGGATCAATGGACCTGACTTTAGAAGGAAATAAATACTGCCAGCCAAATGCTATGGAGGCTTTTGAATATTTTCTGCTCAATGCATTAGGCAGGTAAACTTCACCAAAGCCTTCTCTTAAGTCTTTATCATGTAAAACTTTAACGCTTTCAATCTGCTTTCGAATAGGCTTGTGTAAGGCATCGGGAAATATAGTTGTCCTATCTTTACCGCCTTTTGCATTGCGGATATAAATCTGGTTATTCGCGAAATCTATATCTTGAATACGTAGCCGGATAACTTCTATTGATCGTAAACCAGAGCCATACATTAAACCGGCTAATAACTTAGCAGTACCAGACATGCAAGATAATAAAGATTGAGCCTCTTCCTTGCATAATACAGTGGGTAAGACTTTAACTTTATTGCTGCGTTTTGCCCGAATATCTAAATTTATATCAATACCGAGCACTTTCTTATAGAGAAATATTATGGCGTTAAATGCCTGGTTCTGTGTTGAAGCCGCAACATCTCTATTAGTTGCGAGATGGCTTAAAAAGCGTTCAATTTCACGCTTACCCATGTCCTTAGGGTGTCTTTTATCATTAAAGCGTATAAACCTTATAATCCATTCAACATATGACTTTTCAGTACTATACGCATAATGATAAAAACGAAGTGTTTCCCGTACCTGATCCATCAGCCTGATAGCACCAGGCTTAAAGATAATTGATTCATCCATGAACAAAATCCTTTAGTTTATTAGAAAAGTCTAAAGTAAGACGATTCTTCCTTTAATATCATAATAGCTAGTATTGTATTATGATAATCGCATTACAAGACTACTTTTACATGTTAAATAGCGTAATAGGTAGTCTTACGCGTAATATAAAAAAATAAAATGAAACCCAAGACTACTTTTTGTCTTTAATATCCGGATAGGTAGTCTTTGAGGGGTGGATAT
>JAOUKT010000010.1 GCA_029882395.1 Gammaproteobacteria bacterium | reverse complement strand
GGCACCACAAATCCCATCAACACTGTCTTCATCTGCTCATAATATTCAGAGAATATCGGCATCGTGCTAAATACCGAAAACAAAATCCACAACATCGGAATAATGGCAAACAAAGTATAAAAACTGAGGCTGGCGGCAAAATACGTTAAATCATCACTTAATGGTCGAATAGCCGACACAAACGCGGGCACGCGCCTGATATCGTCTTTAATTTCCTGCCATATCGCCTTGTTCATAAGCCTAAGCCCTTTTAATTTTCTTTTATTATATAGTATGCATGCCAACGGCTTTTATTGAGTCAATATCACGAGACCAACATGAACCACAAATCAGCCACCAATCATCTGCAGAATGAAACCAGCCCCTACTTACTGCAGCACAAAGATAACCCTGTTGACTGGTATCCGTGGTGTGATGCCGCATTGCAAAAAGCCAGGGCAGAAAACAAACCGATTTTGCTCTCGATTGGCTATTCCGCCTGCCACTGGTGCCATGTAATGGCACATGAGTCGTTTGAAGACCATCAAACAGCGGCTTTAATGAATGCGCATTTTATCAATATAAAAGTAGACCGAGAAGAAAGACCTGATCTCGATAAAATCTACCAGACAACACATTCACTACTGACACAGCGCGCAGGCGGCTGGCCCTTAACGGTGTTTTTGACGCCGGATGAACAGATGCCTATATTTGCCGGCACCTATTTTCCTGATGAACCTCGCCACGGCATGCCTGCATTTTCTGCGATTCTACTGCGCATTGCGGAGGCGTTTAAAAATAACAAAGAAAGCATTCGGCAGCAAAATGTCGCCATCAGAGATGTCTTTCACAAAATCACTGTGCAAAACGACGATACCACCGACAAGCTCTCAGCCATGCCGATTGATATCGCAAAAAACCAGCTAAAGAAAAATTTTGACGCTGAATACGGCGGTTTTGGCAGCGCGCCCAAGTTTCCACACCCCAGCCATATTGAATTTGCCCTCAAACAATGGGCACATTCCCGGGATCAGCACAACGAAGATTTCGACATGCTGAATACGGCCCTCTTTACGCTGACAAAAATGGCCGAAGGCGGCATCTTTGATCAGTTAGCAGGTGGCTTTAGCCGTTACTCTGTCGATAACAAATGGCAGATCCCGCACTTTGAAAAAATGCTCTACGATAACGGCCCATTGCTAACAATGTATGCCCAGGCTTATAACATTGTTGAAAAAAACCTGTTTAAAGACACCGCCCTGGATACTGGCAACTGGGTCATGCGTGAAATGCAGGCCACTCATGGCGGTTATTATTCCAGCCTGGATGCCGACTCAGAAAACAGTGAAGGCAAATTTTACGTCTGGGATAGCCGTGAGATTAAACAACATATCGATCACGATGATTACCTGTACTTTGCTGAATATTTTGGGCTCAATCTACCGGCCAATTTCGAAGGTAGCTCATGGAACCTGTTCAAAGCCTGCCCGCTTAAGGCCGTCGCCGACAAATATGATATCGATATCCATGCATTAAAAAAGCGGCTGAATAAAAACCGCCAGCATTTACTCCATATCCGTAATCAAAGAATACGCCCTGGTACAGACGACAAGATCCTGACTTCCTGGAATGCTTTGATGATCAAAGGCATGTCTGTTGCGGGCAGAGTGTTTGATGAGCCGGCCTTTATTCAGTCGGCACAAAGAGCGCTTGATTTTATTAGCACGCAACTTTGGTGCAATAAAACCTTGTATGCAACGCATAAAGACGGCAAAACGCAGCTCGCCGCATACCTGGATGACTATGCTTTTTTACTGGACGCCACACTTGAAGTGTTACAGACCAAGTGGCAAGCTTCGACACTGGATTTTGCTATCGAGCTCGCTGAACAGTTATTAAATGACTTTGAAGACACAGAAAATGGCGGTTTTTATTTTACCGGGCACCACCACGAGACACTGATTTTGCGGCAGAAAAATTATGCCGATGACGCCATGCCATCAGGTAACGGCATTGCAGCCATCGCCCTGCTCAAGCTGGGTCATTTATTAAGCAACACAAGGTATATAAAGGCGGCCGAACGCTGTTTAAAAGCTGCATTTAATAGCATGCAACAGTCACCCCTCGCGCATAGCACGTTATTGCAGGCTCTCGACCTGTACCTCTGCCAAGAGATTAAAACGGTGATTATACGCGGCGATGAACAACTCGCGCTCAGCTGGCAGTCAAAGATCAATACCACTTACCTGCCTCACGTACAGTTGTTTTACATTCCGCCTGATACGGCTTTACCGGCTGCGCTCAGTGAGAAAAAAAACCAGCACAAAACCTGTGCCTACCTGTGCCACGGCAGCCGCTGTCTGGCTCCTCTGTTTTCTCTACAAGAACTCATCAGTCAGCTTTAATGGGAATAACCAGGTTATGAAAATCGCTTATAAGGACTGCTCTGCATACAGGACTATAGATAATTCGGAAATAAAGGAATTGCTGCACCCAGATCATCATAACGGTGCCTGCAATCAAAGCCTGGCCGAAGCCACTGTTGCCAAAGGCGAGAAGACAACGCCACATTACCATCAACAAACAGAAGAAATTTATTTTATCTTAAAGGGCCGGGGAAGCATGTTTCTTGACCACAGTTCATTTGAAGTCAGCGCAGGTGACAGCATTCTGATTCAGCCGGGAAAATTGCACTGCATAGAAAACACCGGCGAGCAGGCACTGGTCTTTCTCTGCTGCTGCTCACCTGCCTACCAGCATGATGACACTTACCTGATGAACCGCTAGTGACAAGCGGACAAGGTTTATTCAGGCTCTACGTATTTCTCTTTGATTTCGACAATCGAGTCCAGGTTCTCCATAAAAAGCGCAACCAGGCCCGGGTCAAAATGCGCACCTGCCCCTTCTTTAATCAGTGCCACAGCATCATCGACGGTCCACGCCTTTTTATAAGGCCGCTCTGATGTCAGCGCATCAAATACATCAGCCAGCGCTGAAATCCTGCCCACCAGCGGAATCGCCTCTCCTATCAGACCACTGGGATAGCCGCTACCGTCCCATTTCTCATGATGCGTCAGTGCAATCTCTCTGGCCATGTTCATCATTGGTGAATCATCGCCGGATAAAATATCGGCACCAATCTTAGCGTGCGTTTTCATGATCTCCCATTCTTCCGGCTCAAATTTCCCCGGTTTCAAGAGAATATGATCGGGTACACCAATCTTGCCTATATCATGCATTGGGCTGGCATTTAATAACAGATCAAGGTCTTCTTCTGACATGCCCGCGGCACGGCCAAGAATCACCGAAATATAACTCATACGAATAATATGCAAGCCTGTTTCATTATCTCTGTATTCTGCTGCACGGCCTAAGCGTCGCACAACCTGCAAACGACTTTCATGCAATTGCTTGTGCGCATCGAGCAATTCACGGGTGCGCTCCTGAACGATCTCTTCAAGGCGTTTGTTTTGATCCCGCAGAAGCGACTGTGCCTGGCGGATCTCCAGCTGGTTTCTGACCCGGGCTAATAACTCATTCACAACAAAAGGCTTGGTAATAAAGTCACGGGCTCCTAAATCCAGCGCCCTCTGCCGGTATTCCTGCGCCTGCTGGGCTGTCAGCACCAGAATAGGTGGCAAAAATTCATCTTCTAATGCCATCAACGCTTCAATTAACTCAAAGCCATCCATTACCGGCATATTTAAATCAATCAGAAACAGATCGGCTCCGCTCTGCTTATAGGCCTCTACAACGGTTGTCGGGTCCTCGATTAGGCTCACTCTATTATAATGCCCAACCTCCAGCACACGCTCTACCAGCTTAAGGTTAGCGGCCTCATCATCAACAACAATAATATGACCGGCTTTTATATCTTCGTTAATTAATGATTGATCATTCACGGCGCTGTCCATTTTTATACCACTTTACTTAATGTGTTTAAGACTTTAATAACTGACGTACTGATTCTAGCAGCAAATTTATATCCACGGGTTTCGTTATATATTTATTAAAACCTGCCTTCAGGCCTTTCTCGATATCCGTTTTCGTTGTATTAGCACTGACGGCAATAACAGGGTAATCCGCTCCGAACAGATCCCTTATTTCCTCTAAGACATCGAAACCACTCATGCCCGGCAAATTAATATCCAGCAACACCAGGTCCGGTTTATTGTCAGCGATAATGCTCAGGCCCATTAGCGGCTCAAGCGCTGTTGATAACTGCAAATCTTTTTCTCTGGAGAATACCTGCGCCAGAAAACGCACGTTAGCCGGGTTATCTTCTATATAAAGGATATTACGCCGGCCCTTATCTATAGCCTGTTGGCTGGCAGCCCCGTCAGTTACTGATCCGTCTTGTATATATTCCTGATCTAATGTGCTCAGTTCCACAGAAAACGTTGAGCCTTTACCAGGTTCACTATGACAGCTGATTTGACCGCCCATCATCTCGACCAGGTTTTTGCTAATCACCAGCCCTATACCGGTACCTTCAACCGCAGAATCTTCAAAACCAAAGCGATTGAATGGCTGAAACAAGTCCTGAACGTGCTGTTCTGACATACCCTTACCGGTATCCTTGATATCAATCACGCAGTTATCATCAGAACCCAGATTAATCGAGACAGTAATTTTGCCTTGTGGTGAATTGTATTTAACGGCATTGCTCAGCAAATTCAAAAACACCTGTTTTAACCGGCGCTTATCCGCCAGCACGGCCACATCAACAACACCGACATCAAACTCGTCTACCGACTTTCCATCCAGATTTAAGTTGATTTCAATTCCACTATTTTCTGCTAAAGGCGAAATCAGCTGAATGCATTCGTTTATTGGTTCTGATATCAGCACCGGCTCAATCAGTACCTGTGTTTGCCCGGCTTCTATTTTTGATAAATCCAGCACTTCATTGATCAGCTCTAACAGATGCTTTGCCGCTTTTAGAATTTCCGCGACATTATCTTTTTGCATCTCATCGAGGGTAGAGGACATGTCCATTTCCAGTAACTGGCCAAAGCCAATTATGGCATTCATCGGGGTTCTCAATTCATGGCTCATGCTTGCCAGAAAACGAGACTTAGCTTTATTGGCTTTCTCTGCCTGCTCTTTTGCGCTGATTAACTCAGCTTCATTTAATTTTCGCTGGGAGATATCTTTAAAGGTAACAACGACGCCGTCTTTCTTTTTATCTTGCAACACGGGCATGCTTGCGTATTCGACCGGGATCACCTTCCCGTCAATGCATTTGAAATTCGTTTCGGTCATCACCTCTTGCCTGGTGTGCAAGAAAATATCATCAGCGACATGATCATGATCTTTAAGCAATATAATCTCTGATATCAGCTGCCCCAATAACTGGTCCTGAGCATAACCCAGCATTGCACAGGCCGCCTGATTGACAAAAGTGGCCCTGCCGTCACTATCCAGCCCGAACATTCCCTCACTCATAGAGTCCAGTTGTGAACGCATCAGCTGCTCTGAGTATGACAGCTTCTCCATTATGGTTTTTCGCAGGGTTATATCACGAACAACCCCTAACATGTGTTTGGCCTGACCCCGGTTGTTCTTGATGACATTGCCGATTTCATGCAACCAGTGTACCGATTCATCAGGCCATATAACCCGGTGCTCGATATTATAATCTTGCCCATCTTCAATACATGCCCTGATAGCTTCTTCAACGGCGAGCCTATCTTCGGGGTGAATCGCCTGTATAAATGACTCATAAGTAAAGCCGGCACTGCTGTTAGCGTAACCAAACAAAGGGGCTGCCGTTTCAGACCAGTAGACGTTATTGCTTGAAAGATTCCAGTCCCAGCTGCCTATTCCGGCAAATTTCTGGCTTAACATCAGCCGCTCTTCGTTAATTCTTATCTGCGTGATATCGGTACGTACCGATACATACTGGCAGGGCAAGCCCTGCTCATCCAAAAAAGGCACGATGGTTGAATCAACCCAGTACTCTTCCCCGGCTTTATTCAGATTACAGATAACACCATGCCAGATATTTCCGCCTGATATTACGTGCCAGATCTCTTCATAAAAACTTTGCGCATGCATTGCTGATTTTAGTAAGCGGTGATTTTTACCGATTAATTCATCTTCGGTATAACCACTAATTTCACAAAATTTATCATTAATATAAATAATGTCGCCAATGACGTCGGTAATACTCACAATCGCATGCTGGTCAATGGTTATGCGCTGTTGTTCGCTGATCAAGTGCGCTCTGCTCAGCTCCTGATGCAGTTTGTTAGTCTGTCTTGCATATTTTAGCCGTGACGTGATCGCCACCTGGAAATGTTCCGGGTCAACAGGTTTACTGATAAAATATTCACCGCCATATTGCATAGCCGCTTGCTGACGCTCGATATCAGATTCTGATGAAACAAAAATAATCGGGATATCAGCATACCGTTCCACTTGTCGTATCACCTGAGATAACTCAACGCCATTAATCTCGGGCATTTCTACATCCAGCAGAACAAGATCAGGTTTAAATTCATCCATCACATCAAGGCATTGCAGTGGTGTGCTTAATCGTTTTACAACAACGCCTTTTTGCTCCAGCAAAACGGAATGGTATTCCATCGTTACCACATCATCATCGACCATTAACACCCGGTAGGGAACCATGTCACGTGATGCGATCAGGTTTTCAATAGCGCTAACTAAAGAGCGCTTCTCAACAGGCTTGGACAGAAAATATGAGCAACCGTCTCTAATTGATGATAGCCGGTCAAGAATATCTGTTTTCTCAGACACCCTGATGACAGGGAAACCAAAGGACTTTATTTCCTTTAAAGACACGCCGTTTTTTATCGCAAATTCAAAATCTATGACAAGTACATCCGGCATGTTTTCTTTGAAAGCAAGCTCTAAAGCCCTGCCAGTTTCAAACAGCGAGACATCATAATACTGCCCCCGCAGTAAAGAAGCTAAACAACATGTCTGTTTGTCTTCTAAAATAGCGACGTTGTATTTATTTTTTGATGCTTGTGTGGCCATATTTCAAAACTAATTTATACAAAACCCGCAACGGGAGGAAAATGCAGAAGACAACTATTAAACAGCAATAATATAAGTGTAGATACTTTTATTGAGTCTGCCAGCGGCTAAATTAACAAAATTACTACAATGTATGAGCTGATAAGCTATATTTACACTAATCACCGGCAATTAATGACACTGACTAATATGCACCACATTCTGATATTGAATTCGAAGGGCGGCTGTGGCAAAACCACTATCTCCGTCAATATCGCCAGCTTCTTTGCATGCTGGGGTGTACAGGTGGCATTGGCTGATTTTGATAAACAACATTCCAGCACCGACTGGTTACGGTGCCGCTCTAAAGACAACCCCAGAATCTTATCCGTTGCCGCCTGGCAAGAGGATTACCATATCCCCGATGAGGCAGAGTACGTGATAATGGACACACCGGCAGGACTGGATGGCGAAGCAATGCTTGCCCTGTTAAAAAAAGCCGATACCATCTTAATACCAATCCTGCCCTCGCCCTTGGATATTCGCGCAGCAGGCCGACTGATACACGACATCATGCAACAATATAATCACTTACCCAATAAACCCAGAATCGGCATTATTGCCAACCGGGTTCGCCGGCAGACAAAGATATATAATTCCCTGAAGCGCTTTATCGATAAACTGGATATCGACTTCATCGCCTCATTACGCGATACTCAAAACTATATTACCAGCACCAGCACCGGCACCAGTTTGTTTGAATTGCCCAACTGGAAAAAACAGAAAGACCTGACAGGCTGGTGCCAGCTCATCAACTGGATCAATTACAATGAAATCTTTGAGGTGCCTAAACTGGAAGACACAGCCTGAAACAATTCAGACTCTACAGCCACTTCTGCTGCTCAATATCCAGGCTCTGAACCTTTACCACCCCGGTTTCAATATCAAGCGCAATTCTTCTGGAGACATAGCCACCAAGCGACTCGTGTGTAATGCCGAAACCCAGCTTATCTAACAACTGAAATGCCAATCTGATATTCTGCTTGCCAATGGATTTATCATTATTCTCAGACAAACTTAAAAACATATCACCGGCACCGAAAACACCAACCACCATGTTTGCAGGCCGTAATCCATATTGACTCAGGCTTTTCATAAACAAGAGCATGGACTCATCACCATAACTACCATCGAGACGGGTCTTACTATCAACATGGCGCCGCGGTAATTTAAAATGACACATGCCCCCAATCTTCAAACGTTTATTCCACATAGTTATTGCGACACAAGAGCCCAGCAGTGTTTTTATTTTTTTATGCTGGTCACCAAAATAAAACTCCCCCGGCAACAGAAAGATCTCTGACATCGCCGTTTACGGTTCCAGTCTGTAAACTGAGGGTTTTACCAGCTTTAGTTTCTGAGTAACCGAATTCAGCGTTTCTGAGTGACCGATAATTAAATAACCACCGGGGTACAATCTTGAAATCAAATCTTCAACCAGTTTCTTTTTTGTTTCGATATCAAAATAGATCATTATATTTCTTAACATAATAAGATCATACTTTCCGCTATCCGGAATACTGCCATTCAGATTCATGCGCTTGAACTGAATATTGCGCGTTAGCTTTTTATCAATCATCATTACGCCCTGCTGTGAGCGCACACCTTTTAAGCAATACTTAATCAATAGCTGCCCCGGCACTTTTTCAGCTTCCTGCATAGAATAACATGCCTGTTTAGCTGTCTCGAGCATTCGTGAACTGATATCTGTGGCCAGCATGTCCCAGCGACCCGTGCCGAGTTTATTATCAAGCACCATTGCCAGTGAATAGGGCTCCGCGCCATTCGAACAGGCAGCGCTCCAGCAGCGGAAACTCCTGCCCTTAAACGAAGGCAGCATCTCTGACGCTATAAAGTCAAAATGTTTGGGTTCTCTGAAAAAGTAGGTTTCATTAGTCGTCAGCAAATCTATTAACATTTGCTTTTCATGGTGGTTTTCAGGTCTATGCACCAGATCAAAATAATCACGGAACCGGCTCATACCATAGTGTCGCAGGCGCTTTGACAAACGGTTTAAAACAAGCTGTCTCTTAGAGTCCGACATGCTAATGCCGGCCTCATCGTAAATAAAGCCCTGAAAGTTTTTAAACTCTTTGTCTGTGATCTCAAATATATTCATTTAATATAACTAATAAAAAACCCGATTCTCTTAGGCCTAAAGTGTTGATGGAGCAGCAACCTCACCGACCATAGACAGTTCTTCTATTGAGAGCACGTGATCTATATTTAATAAAACAACAAATTTTTCGTCTACCTTACCCATTCCATTAATAAAATCAGTACGAATTTTGGCACCGAAGTTTGGCGCTGCTTCAATATTTTCCGGCGGAATATCCAGCACTTCATTGACGGCGTCAACCACCACACCAATTTCCATGCGTTCATCTTCATGCTGTATTTCAATAATGACGACACAGGTTCTCTTTGCTACTTCAGTGCCCGCCTTGCCGAGACGCAAGGACAAATCCACAACCGGGACAACGCTGCCTCGTAAATTAATCACACCACGTATAAAGTCAGGCATCATCGGCACTGTTGTTGGTTCATGGTATTCAAGTATTTCTTTAATCACCAGAATACTGACGCCATAGTTCTCTCCACCCAGAACAAAGGTGAGGTACTGGTTGACGTCATCAGCTGCCATATCTTCCTGAGATGCGTCTACAGTCGCGATATCTTTCATAACCTTTCCACCTTCTTTATTAACTGAAGCGCTCAAAGTCCGATTCATTATGTGATTTTCCGACGGCTTTCACGGGCGACTGAATATTGTTTTTTTGCTGCGGAGCCTGCGAAAAATCGGCGCTCATTGTCGTCGCGCTGTCGCCCACTTTAAAGAAGCTGACCACATTCTGTAACTGAATGGCCTGTGAACTCATTTCCTCGGAAGTTGCCGCTAATTCTTCAGAAGCTGACGCGTTGGTTTGCGCCACTTTGTCAAGCTGTGACACCGCGGTGTTAACCTGGCCCACACCGGCAGCCTGCTCCTCCGATGCGGCTGTAATCTCCTGGACTAAATCCGCTGTTTTTTGAATACCCGGCACGATTTCATTTAACAACCTGCCTGCTTTTTCAGCGATCATTACGCTATTGCTGGCCAGCTCTGAAATTTCCTGAGCTGAATCCTGACTGCGCTCTGCCAGCTTTCGCACTTCTGCCGCAACCACTGCAAAACCTTTGCCGTGCTCACCGGCTCTTGCCGCTTCAATCGCCGCGTTCAAGGCCAGCAAGTTTGTCTTGTAAGCAATGTCTTCTATGATATTGATTTTTTCTGCAATATTTTTCATTGCGGTCACAGTTTCTTCAACCGCTGCTCCGCCTTCCTGTGCTTCAACCGAGGCTTTACTGGCGACAGAATCTGTGGTTTTTGCATTATCCGCATTTTGATTAATTGAAGCGCCCATCTGTTCCAACGAAGCGCTGGTTTCTTCTATAGAGGCCGCCTGCTCTGTCGCACCCTGACTTAAGGTCTGGGCTGTTGCACTGATTTCTTCCGCGCCAGAGGAAATATTATCAACCGAACTGCTGACTTCCAGCATCACATTTTGTATTTTTTCAACAAAGCCATTAAATGAATCTGCAGTCTGCCCTATTTCATCATTCCCAAAATCTGGTAAGCGCTGAGTTAAGTCGCCCTCTCCTTCATTTAGATCATAAGCCGCAGCTTGCATTGCATTCATTGGCCTCACTATTGATCTTGCTGCCATAAAACCTGCAAGGCCACCAATAATAAGTGTCGACAGACTGACAATAATCACCGTCAACAATGTGGATCGTTCATGACTTAACACTGTTTGAGCTGCAGCTTCGGTAAAAGACTCTAACTCATTCACCAGACTTTCTAATTCATGATTCAATTTATCTTCTTCAGCTTCAATTTTTTCTTCTTCTACTTTAGCTTCAGAAATTTTGCCCTGCCTTAGCAGGCCCACAACCTCAAGCACATGCCGGTCGAAGCCATCATGATGGCCTTCGATTGACTTGAATGCTTTGGCTACCTTTTCAAACTCTTTTCGCTCAGCATCTGTTTCCAGATGATCTATTGTCTGCTCAAGAAAAGCCTCAGCCTCTTTAATTTCTTTTTCAACTTTATGCGCCAGCTTTTCGAATTCTTTTGCATAGTGCTCAAATTTTTCAGCTGCGTGCGAATCTCCCGAGCCGGCCTCGCCGTATCGGACCATGCGCTCATAAAGGACAGCCTGCTGCAGCTGATGTTCAGTAATTTTTGTCACTCGCGTGGTTAAAGGAATATCGTTTTCAACAATGCTCGCAAGCTCATTGCCTATTGTATTCAGTGAGCTAATAGTCAGGAGTGAAAGAAATATGATACCAATCATCAGCACGCCAATGCCGGTATAAATTCTCGCACCTACTTTCATGTTTTTTAATAGTGACATTTTATTCTCCAGGTCCTTATTTATGCATCTGTATACGGCCGTGTATCGACTGAATATCACGCACATTGTTTATGACGATATTTTTTAAATAGTTAATTTGCTCAAGCATATTAAAACGACGGTTTCTTGTTACAGCTGTTATATCTTTCAAAACACCGCAAAGTTGTCATAGCCCTGCTACTGATGAATAATAACAACTTATGAGCCTGGTGCTTTCCCGTAATCGCTGACAACTCAAGACTAGACACATCACAACTATCAAACGGCATCAGCTTTTTCATCATCAACTTAATGACTGCTTATCTGTAAGATGGAACTAGTAGCACCCTTCACTATCGTGCTGCTTTCTGATTCAGCTGCACGCCCAACCAGTGCAGGCACATCCAGTATCACAGCCACCTCACCGGAACCGAGAATAGTTGAGCCACTGATTCCCGAGAGCTGACTAAATATTTTCCCTAGTGGTTTTATCACTGTCTGCAATTCACCCAGAAGCTCATCAACAACGATGCCCGCTCTTTTTCCTGCATATTGCACCACCACAATATTTTCACGGCTAACTGTGCCGTTTCCGTGCTGAAACATTTCCCGCAATCTGATAAAAGGCAAAACTTCACCGCGCAGATTAATATAGCTTCTATCTAAAGAGGCAAGCCTGTCTTCTTCAGATAGCTCGACACATTCAATAACCGTATCCAGCGGAATGACATATGAGGCATTTTCAACGCCAACAAGAAAGCCATCGATAATGGCCAATGTCAGCGGCAGTCGTATGCGAATCGTTGAGCCAATGCCAACCTCGCTTTCAACATCGATAGAACCGCGCAAAGACTCGATATTTCGTTTCACCACATCCATGCCTACGCCGCGACCTGAAATATTGGTCACTTCTTTTGCTGTAGACAAACCGGCTTCAAAAATCAGACGGTAAATCTCTGCATCGGTTAACGACACGCCTTCTTTGAGCAAGCCTTTTTCAATCGCTTTATTGAGTAATTTTTCTTTATCAAGCCCGCGACCATCATCGGTCACCTCAATCACAATGCTGCCAGAATCATGATATGCGCTCAGGCTTAGCTTTCCTGTTGCTGGCTTTGCATTGCTTTCTCTTTCTTCAGAACTCTCAATACCATGATCCATGGAATTACGAACCAGATGCATTAACGGGTCGCCTATTTTCTCGACCACGGTTTTATCAAGCTCAGTTTCCGCACCGCTGATAGACAGTTCAATGTCTTTTCCAAGCTCGCGACTCACATCACGCACAACGCGCTGAAAACGGTTAAAGGTATCGCCTATCTGCACCATTCTCAAACGTAATGCACTGTCCCGGATTTCTTCTACTAATCTCGCTGTAATAGAATTAGCTTCCATTAACTCAGAGTTTTCACTTTTTTCAGCCAGCAGGAATGAGCTTGAATTTGCAATCACCAGTTCGCCCACCAGGTTAATAAGTGCATCCAGCTTAACCGCGTCAACCCTGACAGATTTCGACTCGCCTTTTTTCTTGCCGCGTACAACCTGTTGTTTTTCAACAGCAGCCGATACTACCTGCTGATCAACCACACCGGCATCGACCAGAATTTTACCTAAGGGTTGTTCATTGCCGGACTTGGTAATGCTCTGCTGAACAGTGAGCATGCTTTGCAGTTCTTTTCGTGTTAGCACCTTTGACTTTAATAAAATCTCACCCAGCATCCAGTCTTCTTCTGGTAGCTCACGAATCAGCTCAAGGTATTCGCTTATCAAACTGTCAGGCGGTAATATGCGAACCTGACAGTCTTCTTTAACAAAATCAAACACTGACTCTATCGACTCTTTGTTTTCATCTGAATCAAAGCCGATCTCAAAACCCAGATAACAATTTTCCGGATCGATCTGATTTAACGCTGGCACATTATCGACAAGCGTGGTGATTGAAACAATCTCGCCAATCCGCTGTAGATAACGGATAAACGACTGCGGATCCATACCGCCTTTTAATACCTCCAGCCCGAACCTTAATGATATATGCCAGTAATCATTATTTGTTTTAACTGTTTCTTCACGGCTCACCGCTTCAACATTTGATGTTTGTTCTTCAACCTCACTGCCAGCTGCGCCACTGCTCTTGCCCATGCATGCTTCGAGTTGTGAAATTAATTCATTACTTGTTGTTAGCAGCTCTTCTGTCACCGCAGCTTCAGTTTCAACAACATAGTTGACCAGATCGGCCATATGGTCGCCCGACTTTAGCAGTACCGCGATAATGTCATCATTGATTTTTATTTCTTCATCACGGATCAGATCCAGCAAACTTTCAGCGACATGCGTGAATGACACCACATCATCAAAACCAAAAACGCCGGCCGTGCCTTTTATGGTATGCGCCGCTCTGAAAATAGCACTGACTGCATCCATATCACCCGGCTCATTTTCAAGATGCAGCAGCGCTTCTTCCATGTCTTCCAGTAACTCTTCTGCTTCTACCTGGAAACCTTGCCTGGCTGCATCCATTTCATCACTCATGACAGCTACTCCATAAAATGCTAATCATATTTAATCCGGTATTCATTTTTCCATCACGATGGGATCACCAAAATACGATGTCATATCAAACAGATCGAGCAGTGCAACCACCGCCGGGCTGTGTGAATGATAGCTCACCGTCTTATCCGTATCTGTTGCCGCTTTTTTTAACGACACCATTAACTGAATGCCTGAAGAATCAATTTCAGATACGTTGGCCAAACTGATACTGATGTTAGCCTGTTTTTCAATGGCATTTTGAAACAGCTGTTTTATTTCAGCTGCCTCGTAAATAGTCATATCGCCTGATATATCTATTTTAATTTCTTTTGTAGTTGCCATGCTTTACCCTGTCCTACGGCAATATAAGCTTAGAAACAGCGTTTAACATCTGGTCAGGCTTGAACGGCTTAACCACCCAGGCTTTAACGCCAGCAGCCTTGCCTCTTTCTTTCATATCGCCGCCGGCTTCAGTGGTCAGCATAATGACGGGGGTAAACTTATATTTGGGCAGCTTTTTCATCTCAGTGACAAACGTCAAACCGTCCATTACCGGCATATTGACATCACTCACAACCAGATTGATTTTCGTGCCGTCTAGCTTGCTTAGCGCCTGTTTGCCATCACCGGCTTCGATGACATCGTAACCTGCCCCTTTTAAGGCAATAGCAACAACCTGTCTTAATGACGACGAGTCATCTACTATTAAAATGGTTGCCATATCACTTCCCCTTCAACTTTGAGTATTTAAAAAAATGTTATTTCTTCGTCTTTGTTATCATTGCCGCCAGCAGCACCACCCTCATGATCTCTGTGCTGCTCTTGCGTTGTATAATGCTGTTTCATGTTTTCTACCCATTCATCAACATTTACCGAATTGGGAACCTTACCGGCATCAACCAATTGTACAAAGGTGTCTACTTCTTTTTTGAAGTCTTGCTGGTTTTGCATAATGGCGGCACTGATCTGACTAACCCGGTCCTGAAACTGCAGGTTAACCAACACGCCCGAGATATCATCCTGAACCTCAGTGGTTTTGCTTCTCAGAATTTCTTGATTCTGACTTAAACCGGATAACACGCCGTTCAGCCTGCTCATCACTTTACCGATGACTTCGCGACTATTATCCAGCGCCACCTCGTCGCGCTGCACCGAATCGGATGCAACTGATACCACATCCGTAATACTGCCTCTGACTTTTGTTACACCATCATTAATTCGTTTGCCGGTCTCACCAGAAAGCGCTGATAAGTTTCTCACTTCATCTGCAACCACCGCAAAGCCGCGGCCACTTTCGCCTGCTCGTGCGGCTTCTATAGCGGCATTTAATGCCAATAGATTAGTCTGATTGGCCAAATTACCGACTTCTTCGGCCATTTTGTCCAGCTCTTCCATGTAGCCGCTTAATGACTGAATCTTTTCCAGCATTTCTGTTTTTGCTGAAGCCGCTTCCTGTAACACCGATAGCACCGTACTCAACTGAATTTCGCTCATTTGCACAACCATGCCCACATCTTCGCCACTGCCGTCTCCAGCCACCAACTGCAAGGTGTCATTCATATCAACGACTATTGACGCGAACTGTTGTGTCACACCATTAATTGACTCTTCGATTTGCGTCTGAACCGTGGCTTGCTGACTCACCCAAACCGGAATAATTTTCTGGCTTAACTCATGAACCCAGTCTTTTACAGGTCGCGCAGAGGCCGCGGCGTTTGATAGAGCTGAGATTTCATTCTTTAGCTGCTTAAGCTGCGATGCCTGCATAATGCTGCTAACAACTGCGATCAGCAGCAATGCGATGACCAGTGCTGATGAAACATATCCTGATGTGAAAACAGCACCGATGGCAATAACAAAAAGGACCAAGACCACGATATTATTTTTTAAAATTTCCATATTATTATCATCAACATAAACTGATTTATAAACTTTATTTTTTGAGGTTATTCTAGTATAGACAGCTTAAAGCGGTTTACATGACTCAATCGATTATTTTTTTGATTATTTAATGACTTGTTACATTGTTGTGACATCTGAAGTGACACACAAACAGGCCGGCACATTTATCAGCTTATTTCAGGCCAGCCTGATAAAAAGACATGATCTTTTGTGGCATCTCTTCGAGCGCCAGTTCTAATTCCACTGCACCTTTTTTGACCGCCTCTTTGGGCATGCCATAGACAACACAGCTTTGTTCATTTTCAGCCAGGGTATAACTGCCCGATTGTTTCATCTCCAGCAAGCCCGATGCACCATCATCGCCCATGCCGGTCATAATGATACCCATCGCGTTTTTACCGGCATATTTCGCCACTGACCTGAACAGCACATCAACCGAAGGCTTATGGCGACTGACTAATGGCCCGTCCTGAATGCAAATTTTGTATACCGCGCCACTTCGCTTAATCATCATGTGTTTATCACCCGGCGCTATATAAACAAAACCCGCGAGTAATGATTCACCATCAACCGCTTCTTTAACCGTGACATCACATAGTGAATTCAGCCGGGTTGCAAACGCTGCTGTAAAAGCTCCCGGCATGTGCTGCACCACAACAATACCGGGCGCCACTCTGGGCAGACAGGTAAGCAACTTTTCCAGTGCCGTTGTGCCGCCGGTGGATGTTCCAATCGCTATAATACGCTCCGTGGTTCTTACCATTGCTGAGCCTGAAGGCACCTGCATCATCACATCTGCATTTAACTTTGCCCTGACATCAGCAACGGGAACTGATGTAGTCATATTTTGTTTGAACCTGGCCTTTGAGGCCGCTCTGATTGCGCCTGCTATTTCAACAGCCGACTCTTCAAGAAAACCTTTAACACCCATTTTAGGTTTGGTTACAATCTCCACTGCACCCGATGACATCGCCTGCATCGTCGTTTCAGCGCCTTTTTCTGTTAATGTTGAACACATCACCACCGGTGTAGGTCGCTGTTTCATGATTTTTTTGAGAAACGTAATGCCGTCCATGCGCGGCATTTCGACATCCAGCACTATCACATCCGGCCACTGCTTCTCCATATACTTTATCGCAAAAAGCGGGTCTTGTGCCGCAGCACACACCTCCATATCGGGTTGAGCTGTGACAATTCCGGTGAGCATTTTTCGAACAACTGCAGAATCGTCTACCAATAACACTTGTAATTTTTTCATCTGCGCCCGTTCACTCGTTTCAAAAAATGTTTATTTGTGAATTAGTTATAGCCTTGTTTTGCAGAACTACCAGCCTTTATTTCCTCAAATAGAATAGAATGCCCGCTATTGTTTTTAGTCTTTTAGATTTTTTATTTTATGCCACAGCGCAAGCAACTCCTCTTCTGACTTGTCGCTGATACTCTGATGCTGTTGCTGGCAATGGCTCTCCACTTGCCTGAATCTGTTTTCAAATTTGTTCGATGCTTTCCGCAATGCATTCTCGGCATCAATATTTAAATGTCGCGACAAATTCACTACTGAAAACAACAAATCCCCGATTTCTTCTTCGCTATGCTGGTGGTCATTATTTTCAGCCGCCTGCCGAACCTCTGCTATTTCTTCATCTATCTTTGCATACACAGGTTCAATTTGTTTCCAGTCAAAGCCCAGCCTGGCTACCTTGGTTTGCATTTTTTGAGCAACCTTTAACGCCGGCAAGGCCTTGCTTAAACCATCCAGTATGCTTTGTGTGACTTTTTCCTTCTGCTTTCTCTCCTGCTGCTTACTTAGCTCCCACGCCTTTGTAAACTCAGCTTCTGATGCATAGACAGTGTCGGCAAACACATGCGGGTGACGTCGCACCATCTTCTCCACAATTGCTGTGACCACCGCAGCAAAATCAAAGCTGCCTTCTTCTTCGGCTAATTGACAATAGAATACAATCTGAAACAGCAGGTCGCCTAATTCGATCTTCAGTTCAGATTTGTCATTATGCTCGATCGCCTCAGCCACCTCATATACTTCTTCGATGGTATACGGCACTATCGAGTCAAAGGTCTGCTTCAAATCCCACGGACAGCCTGTTACCGGCGTCCTCAATGCTTTCATCACTTCAAGTAATTTTTCTATTTCCATTTTACGGGCTCTCACTCTCATCATCAGATATCATCATGCTGGTAACTGTATTTTACAAACGTTCTTCTTTTTCACAGACAAAAAAAAGCGACCGCAAGGGTCGCTTTTTTCAGTAGCAAGACACACTTAGAAACTGATACGAATACCAAAATTCATTGCATCATCAAGCTTGTACTCAATACTGGTCTCATCAACCAGCTTCATTGAGCGGTAGCCAATATAGGCTCTGGCACTGGGAGAAACCTCAGCTTCTATGGCAAAACGGGCTTCTGTAAAGTCAGATGCATCACCAAAACCTGTGACAGACGGCACCGCATACGCTTCAAACAATAACGCCACAGGGGTTGAAGAAGAGAACACATAACGCACTAAACCGCCCAGACCCAGACCGCCGCCCTCAACATTAGCCGCACCCAGGGTAGCGACAAAAGCTTTAACACCAACGCCGAACTGTAACGCGCGCTGGCCTCCGGCTCCGTTTGCACTCACCAGTAATGAAGCCGAGACCATGTAGTCATCAGCCTCATTAAAATAATAGCTCCAGCCGACATCTGAACCACCGTACCCAAAACTCGATGATTTATATAAATAGAAGATTTCGGCAGACTGATCGGCTACACGGAAATCAAAACCTGTTGCTGAGGCCCCGAAACTGGCCAGCATTAAACACATTGCTGCCAGAAAATTTTTAGATATTAAACGCATGTTGATACTTCCCATAAAAAAACGCTGAATTTGTGCCTATTATAGCCCAGAATTCAGCGTTAGATAGTAAACATAAAAGATCTGTGATGAATTACACAGTTTTTATACAGTCTGATAATAAAGGTTCTGAGGATGATTTGCCTGAGCAAAGAAGAACCAACGCTCAACAATCAATCCTGCGAACTGAACAACAAATGCTGTAATCAGTAACCCTGCGTCAGCTGATCCAAGGCCGGATACCAAGAATAAAACAGGAACAGGAAATACCAATACCAGGAAGATATATTTAACAGACTTCAGGAACGTTGCTGTTTTACCATGGAAGTATTCGCGTGTGTTGTATGAACCACCCTGCATACCCATTGCTTTCTGTTCAATCTTATTATGACGCACACCGATCGCCGTCTTCATTGAAGACTTATGTTTAATACGCGAGTTGCGATATAAAGTAGCCGCACGCGTAAACAGCACTACTACCGTTAAGATAATTGCCCAGACAGTAAAGAACTTAGTTATTTCAGGCGCATTATAAAAAGCACTAAATGCAGCGGCAGCAGTAAAGCCAGAAGCCGTACCAAATAATGCATAGTTAATGACGGTTAATGGCGTCGCCCACTCCTGCAGGAATTTAATGCACGTATAGATCATGCCCGTGCAAATAAATAAAATGAAAGACGCAATCATTGCCAGACTACCGGCAACAATCAGGCTGTAACTGAAATGGTTACCGCTGGCATCACTATAAATCACACCATCAAGCCCAAACAGGTGCATCACGCCGTAAACGAAAATCATCGCCATCATAAATGGCAAGGCAATCACCTCACGTGATAGCCATGATGTACGCCACTGACTAGCTGCACGCCAGGCACGTTCCGGATGACCTAAGTGAAAAACTGATGCAATCAGACCTGATACCAAAAACGCCAGTGCAATGGCACTACCCATTCCGAAGAAGTTAGTGTCAGACATTGAAGGCAATAAATTCAATTCAGTATAAGCCTGAGCTGAAAAAAGTGCCAAGAACAAACCCTGACCAGTACCGATCAAGGTCGTTAAAAATACTACTGAAAACGCAGGATGCATAGCATTACTCCTGAGATTAAAAATTATGCCAAATAAAATATATATATTCAGCCTGTAAAAACTTATCCAAACCTTCAGTCAAGAAAAGAGAGATTTTGTGTGCTGGGTAGGCGCGGTGCAGTTTTTAAAGCGGAGCGTACAAGTTAGTACGTGAGCATTTAAAAACTGTGCCGCAACACCCCCAGCGCGCAAAAGATCCTTTTCGACTACCAGGAAGTAGAGTCGTCGAGTGTTGGAGCATCTACCGGAGCCACTGAATGTTCTTTATTCAGCGGATTATCCGCACGCTGCAGCTCATCTTCATGATAATGCAGCTTGGTCTTACGACGTGGCAGATAATGGTTCGATGGATTCGTACCCCACTCCGGCATCAGCTGGTAACCCGCGTTTTCACGAATCGCTACCGACACTTCTGACTCTGAATCATGTACATCACCAAACAGACGTGCGCTGGTTGGGCATGACAAGACACAGGCTGGTTTACGCTCATTCTCTGGTAAAGATTCGTCGTAAATACGATCCACGCACAAAGTACATTTTTTCATGACTTTCTGATGTTCGTCGAATTCACGCGCACCGTATGGGCAAGCCCATGAACAGTATTTACAACCGATACATTTGTCGTAATCAACCAGTACGATACCGTCTGCTTCACGTTTGTAGCTTGCACCTGTCGGGCAAACCGGAACGCATGGCGCATCTTCACAATGCAGGCAAGATTTTGGAAAATGCAGGGTTTCCGTTTTAGGGAAAGTGCCAATTTCATAAGTCTGTACACGGTTAAAGAAGGTACCGGTTGGGTCTTTATCGTACGGATTGTCATCTGACATCGCACCGGCAGGACCCGAGGTGTTCCACTCTTTACAAGACGTTACACAGGCGTGGCAACCCACACAAACATTTAAATCAATAACAAGGGCTAACTGTGTCATTTATTTAGCTCCCTTTTTTGTGAATTTGCCGGCGAAATAAGCTAACCATGAACGACGTTTTTCCATGCCTGGAAATAACGGCAATGTGTCGAACGTTGGGAAAGTTACTTTCTCTTCGTCATCTTCAGCTTTATAAACACGTACACGCACATCGTACCAACCGGCCTGACCGGTAATCGGATCAGAGTTTGATATATGTTCGCCACACTCATTTTTAGGCAGCTCTTCTGAGATCAGGTGATTCAGCAAGAAACCTTTATTGGATTCATTAGCTTCTTTACCAAGATTCCACGCACCGCTGGCTTTACCCACCGCGTTCCAGGTCCAGATCGTACCCGGCTCAACGGCTTCCGAGTAACGCGCCATACAACGCACTTTACCGTGCATGGATTCAGCCCACATCCAGCCACCGTCTTCAATACCCTGCGCCTGCGCCGTTGAAGGGTGAATGTGCATGTAGTTATGCGAATGAATCTGACGTAACCAGGCATTCTGCGAATCCCATGAGTGGTACATCGCCATTGGACGCTGAGTTAACGCGTTTAATGGATATTTATGTTTATCCGTTAATTGCGACTCTAATGTTTCACTGTAGAACGGCAGTGGATCAAAGTGCTCTCTTACACGTTCACGCAAATGTTCAGGTGGCTGTTTTCCCGCACGTTTGCCTTCTGCCGCCAGGCGGAAACCTTGCAATACTTCCGAATAAATATGGATATTAATCGGCTCAGCAAAACGCGTTAAGCGGTGATCCTGTGCCCAGGTCAGGTAACCTTTGTTCCAGTTACGCATGTACTGGTAAGACTTCGGCAGGTGATGATGATAAACGCAGTCGTTCTTCTCATACATTTCCCACTGATTAGGGTTTGGCTCACCCTTCATGAACTTCTCGCCGCCTTTACCACGCCAGCCAGATAAGAAACCGATACCGGAACCCGGCTCTGTTTCAAAGTTGACGATAAAATCAGGATAGTCACGGAATTTACGTGAACCGTCTTTATTAACAAAAGCTGGTAAACCTAAGCGTGAACCCAACTCGATAATCACTTCCTGGAAGGGTTTGCAATCACCTTTTGGTGGCACCACAGGAATACGAACCGAATCAACCGGTCCTTCAAATTCTGAGATCGGACGATCCAGCATCGACATGACGTCGTGACGTTCAAGATAAGTGGTATCCGGTAAAACCAGATCCGCGAACGCAACCGTTTCCGACTGGAACGCATCACAAACAATTAAGAATGGAATCTTGAATTCGCCATTCTCTTCTTTGTCATTCAGCATCTTACGCACTTCAGTCGTGTTCATGCTGGAGTTCCAGGCCATGTTCGCCATGAAGATCATCAGTGTATCGATTTTGTACGGGTCGCCGCGCCATGCGTTAGTAATTGCATTGTGCATCAAGCCGTGTGCTGATAACGGGAATTCCCATGAGAAGGCTTTATCGATACGAACCGGATTAGCATTTTCATCAACAAACAGATCATCAGGATTGGCAGGCCAGCCTAACGGCATACCATTTAATGGTGTGTTGGGCTGAACATCTTCCGGTCCTTTTGGCGATTTCGCACAAGGCGGAATTGGACGCGGGAACGGTGCTTTATGACGGAAGCCACCCGGACGGTCAATCGTACCTAATAACGTCATCAGGATCGATAACGCACGGATTGTCTGGAAACCATTTGAGTGTGCCGCCAGACCCCGCATGGCGTGGAAAGAAACCGGGTTACCGGTGACGGTGTCATGATCGTTACCCCAGACGTCGGTCCAGGCAATCGGCAGCTCGATTTTTTCATCACGCGCAACAATACCCATTTCATGCGCCAGGCGTTTGATGGTCTCAGCCGGGATACCGGTGATGCTTGCAGCCCACTCAGAGGTGTATTCTTCCACACGCTCTTTTAATAACTGCAAAGAAGATTTAACTTTTGTGCCGTTTTCCAGCGTATAAGAACCAAACAGGAACGGATCAGCACCTTTGGTATGGGTGATAACCGGCTCATTCAGGTTACGGTCCCACCACAGTTTGTTCTCTGGATCGAAACAGCCTTTCTCGCCAATTTCAACGTCTTTGTTACGAACAAACATGCCAAATTCGTCGCTGCTTTCATCCTGATTAACCAGCTCAGCCGCATTGGTGTACTGCACCAGGAACTCACGGTCATACAGGCCCTGTGTAATCAGCTCATTAGTGATGGCCAGTAATAACGCACCATCCGTACCCGGCTTGATCGGCACCCACTCATCAGCGATCGCAGAATAACCGGTACGCACCGGGTTTACAGAGATGAAACGACCACCGTTACGCTTGAATTTAGACAATGCGATTTTCATTGGGTTGGAATGATGGTCTTCCGCTGTACCCAACATAATGAACAGACGTGAACGCTCAAGATCCGGGCCACCGAATTCCCAGAAAGAACCACCGATGGTGTAGATCATGCCGGTGGCCATGTTCACAGAACAGAACCCACCGTGTGCCGCATAGTTTGGTGTGCCGTACTGCTTGGCAAACATACCGGTCAGAGCCTGCATCTGATCACGACCTGTAAACAAAGCAAATTTCTTCGGATCCGTGCCGCGCAAATGACGCAGACGCTCTTCCATTACCTCGAAAGCCTTGTCCCAGCTGATCTCTTCGAAATCACCGGCACCACGTTCTGCGCCTTCGCGACGCATCAATGGCTTGGTCAGACGGGCCGGTGAATATTGTTTCATGATGCCCGAAGCACCTTTCGCACAGATGACACCCTTGTTTAAGGGATGATCCGGATTACCCTGGATATAACGAACTTCGTTATCACGCAGTGTGACACGGATGCCACAACGACAGGCACACATATAACAGGTAGTATTTTTTACCTCTGTGCGACCATCACCAGCGTTTGCAGTTGTCGTATTCATATAATTATTAATACCTTTTTGGGTCTTAATTTAGGGGGGACGAACCAGCCATCTCGCCGTTATCAACAAGCCAGCCAGCATAAAAAACCACTTTAATAGAGAGGTACTGAGTATAGTCAATCTATACAGAAAGCCTGCTCTGGAGCCCGCCACTACTCATTAAATTCATTGATTTTTCTTTATTTCGGACGAGCGTTACCACTCAGACCGGAAAAATCAGCCGTGCAGTCTGCCTGCATCAGTAATAACTCGCAAGATAGAATTTTTAATCAGCCGATAAGTAGTATTTATCTATATAAGAATTTATTAATTTTAGCGAATTAGAATATTAACTTTTGCTAAATATACGTTAAAATTGAAGCAAATCAAACTCTGAACAGTCGATAGGTCTATACTAACGGCTATTGTCGATAGACATCATCTGGACGACCATGAAACAGCTGACCGATCAATTTGGGCGCACGATAGAGTATCTGCGACTTTCAGTTACCGACCGCTGCGACCTGCGCTGCACCTACTGCATGCCCAAAGACTTTAGTGACTATGAGGATGCCGAGCACTCACTCAGCAATGCTGAAATTGAACGCGTTGTTAAAGCCTTCACTGAACTTGGCACCAAGCGCATACGACTCACCGGCGGTGAACCGTTAATCAGAAAAGGCATCGCCGAACTGGCACATAAGCTGGCTGCTCTGCCCGGGCTTGAAGATTTATCCCTGAGCACCAATGCCACCCGCATGGCCAAATATGCCGATGATCTAAAAGCCAGCGGCATCGAGCGCCTCAATGTCAGCCTCGATACCTTAGACCCGGACAAATTCAAACGCCTGACCGGCGGCAAGCTCTCAAAAGTCATCGATGGTTTAATGGCCGCCAAAGCTGCCGGCTTCAAACCGATCAAAATCAATATGGTGGTGATGAAAGATGAGAACGATATGGACGCAGAAGCCATGCTCAACTTCTGTATTGAACACGGCTTCACCTTACGCTTTATCGAAACCATGCCAATGGGTGATACCGGTCGCGATGCCCAGAGCCAGTACATCGATTTACAAATCATCAAACAGCGACTGGCCGAAAAATTCGATTTAATCCCCGGCGTTATGCCCGGCGGCGGTCCCGCCCGTTATATGAATGTCGCCGACACCGATATCAACATCGGTTTCATTACCCCGATCTCACAGCATTTCTGTGAAACCTGTAACCGCGTGCGTTTATCGGTGGACGGCACTATCTACACCTGCCTCGGTCAGGAACACAATCTTGCATTGCGCCCGTTATTACGCAACGGCTGCACCGATGATGAATTGAAAGCTGCCATCATCAGGGCTATAAACCTCAAACCCGAAAAACACGAGTTCAATGAAAAGCCCGAAAAGCTGGTGCGATTTATGTCGATGACAGGGGGCTAGCGGAGCTAGCCAGTCATAAGCCGAAAGTCTTTAGTCCAAAATCTGAACATGAGACTATAGACTTACGACTACAGACTTACGACTTTCTCTTTATTTATGGCAAAAACAACTATCGACACTTGGAACCCAGCGTTCCTTGAATCATCGCCCCTCTTTACCTCCTTGCGTGAAGTTGCGCAGCCATTTACCCAACACAGACAATGGCCAACACTGGAACAGCTTGCAGAAGAATTCAGAAAAAGAAACATTCAGTCTCACAACAACATTCAAATCAAACCTGTCGCACAAGGCGAAGCCCCCGAGAAATTTGAAGACCATTATGAATCGCGTATTTATCTAAAAGGTGAACTACAAACCCGCCTCGAAAACTGGCACGACTTTTTTAATGCCGCAGCCTGGTTACAGTTCCCGAAAACAAAAGCGGCACTCAATTGCTTGCACTTTGAAAATTCAAAGAGCAGAGAAGCTGGCAGCAACCGCAGCCCGCTGGAAAACGCTATCACCCTGTTTGATGAATGCGGCGCAATCATCGTTGCCGATAACGAAAACTATTTAGAGTTGATTCGCAACCACCAATGGAAAGAAATATTCTGTGACAAAAAGCACATCTGGGGAAAAAACATACAGTGTTATATCTTCGGCCATGCCATGCATGAAAAAGCACTGGCACCTTATCTTGGCATGACCAGCCACACTCTATTAATTAACAAACCAGAAGGATTTTTCTCGCAACCTGAACACCAGCAAGTTAAAAACCTCGACATACAGGTATCAGAAATCTGGTCAAACAAGGTCATTGAAAAAACAAAAGACTTGCAACCTTTGCCGCTGCTTGGCGTTCCCAGCTGGTGGAACGGCAGACAAAATGAAAGCTTTTATAACGATAAAAGTTATTTCAGACCCTTAAGAAAAAAGCCTTCTGCCGTCAGCTGTAGATAACTCATTTCTATTGATGAGCACACTCCAGCATACAGACCAGCCCGACAACGCCACTTAACACTGCCGCATAACCTGGCTGAAGCATTGAGGCTTTTAGCCAGTATATTTCAGGCTTAACTTATCCGTAGCAATGACTAAAAAGCCTGCTTAAAGCTGGCTTTTTAGTCAACACCACAGGCTTTGTATTTTATTTCATTGGGAAACCGAGCGAGAACATGATCATATCGTTTTCACTATCGGTAATAACAGTAGATAGTGACATGCCGTTAAAGAAAATATCAAAACCATAAACTATTGCCGTGTAATCAAACTGACTCTGATCATCACTAGTAGCGCAAATCCCGCCTGCATCGGGGCATGAATAGGTATTGTTTGCTGTGAAGGTAACGCCAGCAGTACCATAAATATACGGTGTAATAATTGTCGCATCAGCCAGTGAAAGTTTTTTCTGGATTCCGACAGTATACGATAGCGGCACAGTCAATGTAGCAGAGGTTCCATGACTCGTGGCAGTCTCCAGGTTAATGTCTATCAAGCCTAAACCCCAGTTGTAGCCATGGAAGAAAGTTGCCCCGGCCGCACGCCCCAACTGATAATCCCTACGCATACCAGTATCAATATTTATCATTGTGGTCACGTCGCCATCCGTCATAAGGAAAAAACTTTCGCTGTCTTCAATAGCCGTTGCATTGGAGTTTACCGAAGATGAATTTATCGCTTTCGACTCTACATAACCTATACCGGTCATGCTAGCTGTACCAAAATCAGCTGACACATAGGTAAAGCGATGGCTACCATTTGTCCCTTCGTAGGCCACTGGCGGCGGCGCAAAAGTAAAAACCGGGTCAGCCGCGTTTGCGTTTGATAGCGGGAACAAACTAACAACACCGGCAAAGAATAAGACAAGTACCGAAAAATTTTTCATTTTAAATTAATCCTGAGGTTATTTGATTTTAAAATCACCACGTTAAAACGCCTGCATTCAGATATTTTAAAAACAACATTTAAAAGCCTAGAGAAACCTAACTACCGGCAACATACCAACAATGTCAGCGCCGATGTACAGCTACTGTAAGTTCGTGCCTCGCTGATAAGTCAGCACCAGAACCGACCCGGAGATGAGAATTAACTTTGTTATCCTGGCCGATGAATACACGACTTTGACTACACATCCATGTGCTGATCCAATGCAAGACGTAATTACACCGGTGATTTTGTTGACCACAAACTGACTATAAAGATGATTTTTAAATACCGCATCCCCCATATGGGTGAAAGGTGACTTTAATATGACGGGATTTAAGCGTTATAAATGAATATTACCTGAACTTTACGGTTTTATACGTCTCTGATGACATTTTTTCTGATCCGCTTTAATCTTTTTTGGCTTAGCCGAAAAAACCGGCAGCATCTTTGATAAGCCGTTGATCAGAATTTAAAGCATTCCTACCCGCACTGGATTAAATTCGATATAGCGGTAACAAGACATAAGGTAATTATCAGCACCCACTAAACTGAACTTATGCCGCCCTCACATAAAGCCCGTGTTGGCTAGTAGGTTTTGTTTATGTACTACACACACCGACCCCACACCAACAACATTACCCGAGAAGTGCCATCAATCGTTGACGGTATCATCAATAAATGCACATGCTTAGTCATTAATACATAAGCTGTACCGCCACACCATTACGCTGACGATCATCATCGAAGCATGTTAGATAAAACCGATAATCATCATCAGAGAAGAAGCTCGCTGACCTGTCGACACCACGTTGAACAACGTGGTTGTGCATGCCGGGAATATACACCCGTGCATTTCTGGCCATCGCAAACCCCTTTTACGAAATGAATAATCCTAAATCACAGCAAGAACTTCACTTAACACAAAACAGACAACAGCTCTAAAAGAGAACCATCCTCATGCGCCTATGTACCTCCGATCCCGATCTTACTGTTCATGGTTATTGCAATAAATAACTCCTACCCACATCTCCTAAAAACAGCGTAAGACCAAGATACCTGAAAACTCATGCAGATAGATACTATCGATCACTTCAGCCAAATAAGTCAAACAGCCTTTAATGCAATTCACCTAACACTAATAAATTCTCATTGTGTAAACTTTCTTGACAGGAAAGCAATATGAAAAACATATCATTATTAATAAAAATAATATTTTATCTTTTCACTCGCATCGAGCCAGATATTTTCTATCCTATCACCCATTTAGGTGATGACATGATGATTTAATTTAAATACTATTTAATATACTCCAGATATTCTCATGACAACCGGGCAGTTGCCATCGTCTAGAAAAAACATAAAAGGATCATTTAAAATGCATTTGATATATAAAAAAATATTTGTGGCTCTCACCATTCCGATACTAGCAGGACTAGGCTGTTCAAGCAGTTCATCCTCATCTTCACAACAAGGTCAATTGATCAATGTTAGCGGTTTGACATTCACCACCTCTAGCGGCTCAATCGGTCAGACAGGGCCGATGGGGGAGTTCACTTATACCGCTGGCGATATAGTAAGCTTTTATGTTGGCGGCGTAAAAATTGGCGAAGCTAAAGCCGAAGCATTAATGACTCCGCTGCACTTTGTGGATGACACTGCCGTGAGCACAACCACTACTCGGGTTACTGATGTCACTCGTTTCCTGATGGCGATTGATCATGATGAATTTGTTGGTAATGGCATACAGGTTACAAATGCAGCCCACAATGTTGCTGCAAGTCTCAGCTATGATTACTCTGATATTAATCAACCATTCGATATGGTCTCTGCTAATTCACTTGTGCTTGCCATCAGCCAGACAAAAGATATCACCACACCTAGTAATACTGCTGTCACAAACTTTATCCCCAGTGATGCAACGACTTTACTTGACAATATCTTTACAGACACTGGTCCACTGATCGTGCACACCACTCCTGGCTACCGTAATGATGCTGATCAAAGCGTTTTACCTTTAATTAACAGTATTGATGTGCGTTTCAGCTCATCCGTTAAAAACAGTACAGTCGATACTTCCTCGTATACCGTAACGGACAGCACTGGTAGTGCCATTACAGGCACTATAATCGCCAGTGGTGGTGTTGCAGGATTAACTTCGTCATTTAAGCCAGACAACGCATTAACAGCTGGTGAGAGCTATACTGTATCGCTTTTGTCAACTATTCTTGATACCAACGATATGCCATTGCCTGCTGATTATTCTTTCAGTTTCACAGTCACCGATGCACAAACCACACCGGTTGCCTGCATCGATACCAATAGCCTGTCGCCAAGCGTTACAGCGACAGCTCCCAGTTCAATAGTTAATATAAACTTTTCTATGATGGACTGTTCAGGAAATGCCATTACAGGCCTCGATGCTGCGGCATTCAGTTTCTTTGAAGGCGCTAATAGTGATCCTGTCTTTGATGACGATTATGAAACTTACCGCGGTTACCCTACGACGGGATTCACAAACACATCAACGCCTATGATCATCATGATCGATAACAGTACTAGTGTCACGGATACTGAATTTTTAGCCTATATAAATCAGGCAAAAGCACTAGTGGCGACAGGCACCAATCATTTCAGCAATCTGATTGAAGGTCAGGGCGTACTCATTTATACATTTGACTCTGCCTTAACTGACCGCACAGGAACAGCCGGTGCTTATACTCAGGATGCCTTATCCTTATGGAACACTCTTGATGCATTGGCAACAACTCGTCCGTTAAGTAATCAAAGCACGAGTTTTTATAATTCAATAAATACCCTTGCAAGTACAATGGGCGCATCCAGCCCTGTTAATAAAAAGACACTGGTTATTTTGAGTGATGCAATTGACACCAGCGGTGAATCAACTTTTGATACCGCATTTAACACAATTAACAACAACAATATTAATGTGTATCTGCTGACTCAAAACAGCAATATTGACCCGGTTGATGCATCAGCCTTTAATCAGGTGAGCACAACTGCCGAAATTATAACAGGCATAACGACTTTGAAAGCTCGTTCGGTTAACTATATAGATTCATTATATAAATTTCAGTATGCCAGTCCTAAACGCACAGGCCCTCAGGACATCAGTTTTACTGTTACTGATAACACAAATCTGACATCAGCTGATACTACTGTTTCACCAGGCTTTAATTCAACTGGCTTTGTTTCTCAGCCATCAAACCTTCTTACGACTGATAGGAAAGACGCCGTAGTTGTACCAACGACAGCACCTTTAACGGTTCAAGTCGTATCAGAGTTTGCACCAAGTTCCAGCAGTTATTCCTGGTCCAGCAATGTAGCAACAACCGCCTCAGTTTCTCAGGATGCCACCGACCCGACACGTGCCACTATCACTGGCGTTGCAACAGGTAAAACCTTTATAACCATCAACGACAATGACAACAACCTGACCCACACTTTGCAGGTGTATGTCGGCCCTAAATATGAATGGGACTTTGAAACCAACTCGCTTCAATCCTGGAGCGCAGATACTGGCTGGGGAGTTACCGGTATTACCGCAGCAGACCGTCGCAACGGCAGTGATTATGCGCTAAGCATGCCAGGTACTGGCGGCTTATATGCATCAAACCTTGCCGCCAACCTGAAATCACCAGCCATTGACCTCACCCGTTTCGCTGGTGGCGCCCCTCTACTGGAGTTCAAATATAAACTCCGTAACGCAAATGCGGGGGATAGAGTTAGTGTTGAGGTATTTGATAATATTTCACAATCTGTGCTGGCCACGCTTGATACTTACATAACGTTCACTCATGACTGGACAAGTGTCTCGTATCCGTTAAACGGATTCACTGGATTCAATGATGTATCGATACGCTTTGTATTCACTTCGGATGCTATCGGCGGGGAGTATGAAGGCTTCCAGGTAGATGACATTAAAGTGTACCCTAGCCTCTAAGTTACACTGTTAACAAGGTATTAAAAAGTCGGCGCTTGCTCCGGCTTTTTTTTGTCTTGCAAAAATGATCACTATTTAAAGATTCAATATGAAACAGCACTCATAGACATGAGCCACTAATTAAATCAGCTTAACAGCTAATGCAAAATATCCGGCCAATGTGTATAAAACATATAATGCCGCTGATCTTTTTTTATATGCTCTTCAAATCTCCGGGAAAACACCTGCGGCACGTGATGATCACTGTCACCACGCCATAGATCAACTGGGATAATTATGTTTTCTGGCTTAAACCCCCAGCCATGCATGAGCTGAACAATTTCCAGCGACGAAGCCTTGCCACCTTGCCTGAAGCCTTCATGCAAAGACGCAAACATTTCTGTTTTGAAATCGTTTGAGGCCATAATCGCCTGGTCGGCCCTATCCATTTTTCCACTTAACTGATATAAAACAACCGGGTGATTAATGCTGCCCTTGACCAGCATATCACTCAATAATTTATAAATGTTTGGAAAACATCTTGCGATCCGAATATTCATTTTGTACAACGGAATGATTTTTTCGAAATCAGAAGAAGACTTAGCCGGCATAGCCGCGCTTATTAATACAACCTTTTTTAAACGTTCGGGGGTTTTTCTGCACAGGTCAGGGCATAGATACACCCATCGCATAATCACTTATTAAAAACGTATCCAGCCCCAGGTGATCCACCAGCTCAACTAAATCATCGACCCATTTCATATAACTCATTTTGGAATCAGAATCGGAGATACCAAAGCCGGGGCTGTCTGCAATAATAACTCGTACTGATTTTTGTCGTGAAATTTCGAGTCCGTTTAATGCAAACTCCAGACGAGACCCGAGAACGCTGCGGCAATGAATAATCGGTTCACCATCAGGGCCTCAATATTCCTGACACGCCAGATTTCTTCCGTCATTAAGTTGCACCGTTTCGCGATCTCGTCATCATAGACTTGTTTTTGTCAGCAAGCCTTCACGTTTACCTGGCTTAACAGCAGGAATTGAATTTACAAAAGCGCCCAAGCCGTTATATACCAGACTTACCAGTTCCGCCTGGCGTGTTGTATCGGTCTTTTTTATACTGCTTTAAGCTGTGATCTAACGGTGTGTTATGAGGCACCTGATTCACAGCTAATTTCTTTAACACTTAAACAGCAAACTAATTGAGAAGCGATTGTGCCTGACTGTTTCTCTACATAATTAACAAATTCAGCTAATGAATCCAGCTAATCTGTCCATTTTTTTCGATTCGATTGCCGCTTCATAAATCAGCTCAATCAATTGATTAATATTACGATTTATCATTATCTTTTATTGTTAGCTTCAGCCATCATATAATAAAAAAATCTTAACACAGCACCTTTTTTATTTATTGATTAATCTTTTATCAAAAGCACCCTAAAACAAGTGCCGTGAATTTATTAATACATTCGAATTACCCGAATCGATTGCGTAGCCGATATCCAGACGAATATTCACATTAACGAACGCCGCCAGTTTCCAGCGGAAGGCGACGCCGATCGCCGGATGCAAACGTGTCAGCTCGATATCCTCAAAACGCGCATAGGTGTTACCCATATCAAACAACATGCCATAACGGTAGGACGGGTTATTAGTGAATGGTTTTAAATATTCCAGGTTCATCAACACCCGCACATTGCCTGAATAATAATTTTTTGCGTAGCCACGCAATTCACTGCCTCCCAGATAAAACTCTGTATCACCGAGGTATTCACCTTCACTCACGCCCAGCTCAAGCTGCACATTGAGGTTATTCATGGGTTGAGATTTGAGCCGGTAGTAACCCCGATAAAATAATATATGCTTGGTAAAGTTCTGATCCGATTCAAACAAAAACCGGGTAGTGTCCAGCGTATAACCAAAATCTTTTCCGCGGCGGTTAAAAAGATATTCATTAACCTGTTTATAACCGAGCCGAAAACCCCAGAAGTTCCCCCGGTAATCAGGTTCGGATATATCGCCGACAGATAATGCCTGGTTATTTCTTTCTTCATGGTAAAGCCCTGCGCCCAGGTACCAGCCACTGCTGCGTTGATTCAAATGCCGCCATCGCAATACATCGAATCCGTATTTTTTTTCTTTTCGGGCCTGGGGGTCCGCATTGTCTTTTACCACGGCCGCTTCACGTAACAAATTAAACAATTCGATGTTAAACGCGGACCCATATAACCGCGGCATGCCATATGTCAGCTCGTGACGAATATCATCGACACCCAGTGTTCCGCCATATTCCCTGGTTTTTAACCGCAGGCTGTGATTTGAACCGGCAATATTGTCCCAGTAGGCGCGGACACCCAGCCGGATTTCTTTGTCTACCTCATCAAATCGTATTTCGGGCAAGACAAACAGATAGTATTTTTCTTTGAGCTGAACCACCAGCCTGACATGATCATCAATGCCGTCATCAGCGGCATAAAGCGTATAGTCGACATGGCGAAACAGACCCAGATTCATGATGGCCTGAAGGTCTTCTTTAAGAACAGTGATATCAAGACTGTCCCCCACTTTGCTTTGCATTTCCTGCAGCAACACATATTCACGTGTTTTCTCATTACCTATAAAGTCGATCTGAGTAATGAGCGCCGCCTGTATCGACCCGTAGCAGAGCACAAGGCTTATAAAAACACAGAAAACGATCTGTTGTTTTATTCTTTTCACTTAGTCCGTTCGCCGAATAAACGCATGTCCCCATTGATAAAACACCAGACCTGCGAGCACAAGCAAAGTCCCTGTTAGTAGATTAATAGTAATCACCTCATTATTTAAAAACACGCCCAGCAATAACGCACTCACCGGCGTGATCAACGTAATCAGAGCGACCACTGATGCGGTTAATGATTCCAGTAAAAAATAATATAACACGAAACCCACAACCGACCCCATAGCAGCCAGATAGACGATTGAGAAGGCCGCCTTAACACTAATTTCTGTCGGCAGAGCCACATCATTCATAAACCAGGTGACGGCAAACAGGGGAAGGGATATTAACAAACCGCCGGTAGTCAGCGAAAGCGCTGACATTTTCACCTTCAAGGCCTTGATCATTACAGCGCTACTGCTATGCAACACGACGGCCAGCAGGATCAAAAAAGTACCTTTGATAATTAATAGGCCTGCAATAAAGGCATCAAAGAAAATGATCGTTAAACCCGCAATACTGACGGCCATCGCCAGCCACTGATAGTGGCGGGTCTTTTTTTCATTCAGGTATTTATTTGCTAATAAACTGGTTAAAACAGGTGCGAAGCCAAATATCACCGCGATCAGACCCGATGGTATATACACCGCGCCCCAGTAAACCAGCTGCATTGAACCATAAATAGAAAGCGCAGCTGCCAGATAGACTTTTATTGCGGCTTTGCTGTACTCTAATTTTCGCTTAACAATTACCAGGATTAACAGTGCCAGCACAGCACCGATCAGCATTCTGCTCAAGACGGCGAAAACAAAACCCGTTTCTTCAGCGCTCCATTTTATGGCCAGCGGTGTTGTTGACCAGATCAGCACCACGCCAAGGTAACTCAAAGCCACTAAAGATAGCTTGCAAGCCTGGATTCTGGATTTTAATTCTAAAAACATCCGCCTTTAAACCCCGTTTAAACTGCCAATAGCGCTTTGATGTCCGCTAATCGTCTCAATCATCAGCTTACAATACAAAACCGCTTTAATTTCTTCTGCCAGCGACATGAAATCAACTCTTAAGTCGGAAAACAGGCCTTTTTATCCCCATAAACTTGTCAATTGCCTCCTAAAACGTCATTATTGATCGTTAACAATAAAAAAAACATCACTATTACCAAAACTCGATCTCAAGCGTTTTTGTAATGTTGAAATAATAAAGATTAGAATGGGCCTTAAATGAATATTAGCAAAGTCTGTATTTTGGGTGGTGCTGGTTTTGTCGGCAGCACACTTGTCAGTAAACTAGCCGCCAGAGGAATTCACACCCGTATCATAAGCCGACACCCAGAACGCCACCGTAACCTGCTGGTGCTGCCGAATGTTGAAATCGTTGAAGCCGATGTTAATGATTTTAACCGCCTTTCTTATTATCTTCATGGCATGCATGCCGTGATCAATCTGGTCGGCATTCTGAATGACAATTCACTCGACGGTTCCGGTTTCAGAAAAGCCCATACTGAGCTGCCAAAACTACTGGTTCAGGCCTGCCAAAAGCACAATATCAAACGTTTATTACAAATGAGCGTATTGAATGCAGATGCCGGCACTTCGCCCAGCCACTACTTGCGTACAAAAAGTGAAGGCGAAAATCACCTGCATATCTTCAGTGACAAAGGTATCCAAATCACCACCTTCCGCCCCTCAATTATTTTTGGCCCCGGCGATAATTTTTTTAATCGTTTCAGTAAATTATTAAAAGTCACGCCTCTGATTTGTCCCGTGCCCAGAGCCAATTGCCGTTTTGCACCGGTCTATGTTGGCGATGTCGCCGATTCAATGATCGAACATTTATTTAACCCGGCCAGTAACGGCCTGCGCATCGATCTCTGCGGCCCGAATACCTATAGCATGATGGAAATCATGCAATATACTGCCTCACTAATGGGTATCAAACGTAAATTCATCGCGCTGCCTGATCGCCTATCGCTGGCGATGGCGCACATGTCTGACTTTGCAAACAGCATACCGCTGGTGACGCCTATGATGAACTGGCTGATCCCGGGTTTTGAGAAAGCCCGTTTCTCTGTGGATAATTACCGCTCTTTACTGGTCGACAGCGTCTGTAACGATAGCGATACTCAAAAAACAGCGATTGAAGATATCGTACCGATGTACATCAGCCAGAAACATAACCAGCGCCAGTACGACGCGTTCAGAAATATCGTGCGTAGGGATTAAACCCAAGTACCGCTAATGCTATACACAGCAGTGCGCCTTTATCCAGTCAGCCTGCTGTGTAGATAACCTCTATAACAACCAGCATAATAACCTTATGCGTTATTAGTTGAAATTCCCGTTAATCTAAGCCACCCTGCAGACATAACTTTTAATCGAGACAGAAACATTGCAGATAGATACCATTAAACAGACCATTTTACCGGCTTTGATGCAGATACTGCCCGCTGACGCTATTCTCTCGGAACAGGAAGACTTGCACCCCTACGAATGCGATGGCCTCTCAGCCTATCGTCAAACTCCGTTATTGGTGGTTTTACCCAGTAGCATTGAGCAGATTCAGCAAATCATGAAACTCTGCCATCAACATCAGGTTGCCGTGATTGCGCGTGGTGCCGGTACCGGCTTATCCGGCGGCGCCTTGCCAATGGCAGACAGTGTTTTACTGAGCCTGGCTAAATTTAAACAGATACTCGATATTGACCCCTTAGCCCGTACTGCCAATGTACAGCCCGGCGTTCGCAATCTGGCGATTTCAGAAGCCGCCAAACCACACGGTCTTTACTACGCACCGGATCCCTCTTCACAGATCGCCTGCACCATAGGCGGCAACGTGGCAGAGAATTCGGGCGGCGTGCATTGTTTAAAATACGGCCTCACGGTGCACAATATTCTAAAACTGGATATCGTCACCGTCGAGGGCGAGCGGCTTACTATCGGCAGCGAGGCCCTCGACAGCCCCGGTTATGACTTACTGGCGCTGATGACTGGCTCCGAAGGCATGCTCGGTATCATCGTCGACATTACCGTTAAACTGTTGCCCATGCCCGAACAGGCAAAAGTGATCATGGCCTCTTTCGATGATATCTACAAAGCCGGCAATGCTGTGGCTAATATCATTTCTGCCGGCATTATCCCTGCCGGCCTCGAAATGATGGACAAACTCGCCATTAAAGCCGCTGAAGACTTCATTCATGCCGACTACCCGCTTGATGCTGAAGCCATTTTATTGTGTGAACTCGACGGCAATACAATCGAAGTCGACGAGCTGATACCCTTAGCAGAAAAAGTGCTGCTTGAAAGTGGTGCTAGCGAGACCCGGCTGGCCAAAGATGACACCGAGCGCGCAAAATTCTGGCAGGGGCGCAAATCAGCCTTCCCTGCCGTGGGCCGAATGGCGCCAGATTATTACTGCATGGACGGCACCATTCCGCGCCGGGAGCTGGCGAATATTTTAAAACGCATTGCCGACTTATCTAAAGAATATGAGTTGCCGGTGGCCAATGTTTTTCATGCCGGTGATGGCAATATGCACCCGCTGATTCTTTATGATGCCAATATTGAAGGCGAACTCGAACGCACCGAAGAATTTGGTGCCAAGATTCTCGAAGCCTGCGTAGCAGCCGGTGGCACCATTACCGGCGAGCACGGGGTCGGTATCGAAAAAATTGACCAGATGTGTGTGCAATTCAAAACCGCTGAATTGTCACAATTTCATGCCATAAAAGCGGCATTCGACCCGGCCGGTTTATTAAACCCCGGCAAAGCGGTACCGACCCTGCATCGCTGCGCCGAACTGGGCGCCATGCATGTCCACGAAGGCAAACTGCCTCATCCTGAACTACCACGTTTTTAAATTATTATGAACAATCTAACAAACGATCTACAGGCGCAGATATTAGCCGCCTATAAAAACAAAACGCATTGCCGCATTGAAGGCGGTAACAGCAAAGCTTTCATCGGCAATGCGCCCCCAGACTCGCAGGCTTCGATAAATATCTCAACCGCAGAGCATACCGGCATCATCAGTTACGACGCCAGTGAACTGGTAATTACCGCCCGTAGCGGCACCACGCTCCATGAGATTAAACAGGCGCTGGCAGAAAACAATCAAAGTCTGCCGTTTGAGCCGCCGTCATTTGCCGATAGCGCCACTATCGGCGGCACCATTGCCTGCAATTTATCCGGCCCGGCCCGAGCGTATTCAGGTGCCGCACGCGATTTTGTTCTCGGTTCGCGCATCATTAATGGCAAGGGTGATGATATGCAATTTGGTGGTCAGGTGATGAAAAATGTGGCCGGTTACGATGCCTCGCGACTGATGGCTGGCGCTTACGGCACATTAGGCCTAATACTGGAAGTGTCTTTAAAAGTGCTGCCGCTAGCACAGACCGAAATCACCATAAAAAGCCAGCAGCACATCAACTCTGCGATTAAGAATATAAATGCATTGTCAGCCCAGAACTGGCCGATCAGCGCCAGCGTTTATCTCGACGGCCATCTTTATATCCGCCTCAACAGCAGCGAAATGAACTGTCTATCCGCCAGCCAGGCCATTAGCCAAAAGATAAATGCCACTGAAATAGCCGACAGCAAGGCATTCTGGACATCGATAACAGAACAACAGCATGCATTTTTTGATACCTCGCAATCGATAGCCCGCTTGTCATTGCCGGCCACCGCAGAGGACATCGAGCCAGGCGGTGAGCAGCTGATCGAATGGGGCGGCGCATTACGCTGGCTGAAAACAGATTTACCCATTCAACAGTTAAGGGATACAGCCCGCACGCTCGGCGGCCATGTCACGGCTTATAAGAACTACCCTCAGGCAACCGAATATTTTCAGCCACTTGCCCCTGGCATGCATTCGCTGCACCAGCGCCTGAATAAAGCTTTTGATCCTGCCGGCATTCTAAACCCCGGCCGTCTGTATAAAGAGTTATAAGCCATGCAAACCAAAATCAGCCCCGAATACAATCAGTCTTTAAGCGGTCAGCGTGCCGAAGAGATTTTGCGCAGCTGCGTACACTGTGGTTTTTGTACCGCAACCTGCCCCACCTATCAGTTATTAGGCGATGAACTCGACTCGCCCCGTGGCCGCATCTATCTGATTAAACAATTGCTTGAAGGTAACGAGGTCAGTCAGAAAACCCAGCAGCACCTTGACCGCTGCCTTGTTTGCCGCTCGTGTGAGACCACCTGCCCCTCTGGTGTCGATTATTCACATTTGCTTGAAATTGGCCGTCATCTGGTCGATCAAAAAGTCCGACGGCCGTTAGCTGTCAGGTTAATACGACAGCTATTGCGCTCGCTACTGCCCTATCCAAAGCGGTTTTCCGCCGCGATGGCTTTGGGCCGCTTGTTTAAGCCCCTGTTGCCCAAAAAATTAAAACAAACGATACCGGATATCACCGGAAACACCGAGTGGAGCAAACGCTCACAAAAACGAAAAATGCTGATTCTCAATGGCTGCGTACAACCCTCACTCAGCCCATCCATCAACGCTGCCACATCGAGGGTGCTCGGCAAACTCGGCATTGAGCTCATTAACAAACCGCTGGCTCAATGCTGCGGCGCGGTCAATCAGCACCTGGATGATGAAGACACTGCAAGTGTTTTTATCAAACAAAATATTGACCAATGGTGGCCATTGATTGAGTCAGCTGAAGCCGAAGCCATTGTGATAACAGCCAGCGGCTGCGGTGCCATGGTCAAAGACTACGGTTATATACTTCGTCACGATGCTGAATATGCCGATAAAGCCAGGGTGATTAGTCAGCACTGCAAAGACCTGTCTGAAATCATCGCCACTGAAGATTTAAGCCCGTTACAGATAACAGCCAGACAAACCATTTCATTTCATTCGCCCTGCACCTTGCAACATGCGCAAAAAATAAACGGCGTGGTCGAAGGTATTTTGTCGAGAGCCGGGTTCACATTAAATACTATTTCGGATGGCCACCTGTGCTGCGGTTCAGCGGGTACTTACTCAATATTACAACCTGCAATCAGCCAGCAACTGAAAGCCAATAAAATCAAGTCTCTGCAGGAAAACAAGCCCGACCTTATCGCAACCGCCAATATCGGTTGCCTGCACCACCTCAGCTCTGGCACCCAGACAGCGGTGAAACACTGGATCGAATTACTCGACACTAATTAATTTAACAGGAACACTCATGAACGTTACTGACGCTCTGCTGGAAAGAAAATCAACCCGTGCTTTTCTCCAAAAAACGGTCGACAGATCGCTGATAGAAAAAATACTGGCTAACGCCTCGCATGCACCCTCGGGAACCAACACACAACCCTGGCAGGTTGCAGTTGTTAGTGGCAAACAGAAAGAAGAATTACAGACAAAACTCGAAACCGCTTTTCGTAACGGTGATAAAGCCCATGCCGATTATCAATACTACCCGTTAGAATGGCAGTCGCCTTATAAAGATCGTCGCCGGGCCTGTGGTTTGCAAATGTATAAAACGCTGGACATTAAACGCGACGACAAACAAAAACAGTTAGACCAGTGGGCAAAAAACTTCCGCGCCTTTGATGCCCCTGTGATGCTTTTGTTTTTTCTTGACCCCGTCATGCAAGCCGGCTCCTATCTCGATTACGGCATGTTCTTACAGTCTCTAATGCTCAGCGCCCAGGCAGAAGGACTCGCCACCTGTCCGCAAGCGGCACTTGCTGATTACCCCGAGATTGTAAAACAGCAGTTAGGCTACGCTAACGACAGTGTTCTGCTCTGCGGCATGGCCCTGGGCTACGAGGATAAAAGCGCACTGGTGAACAGCTACCGCACCAGCCGCGAAAAAGTCGAGGCTTTCACCCGCTTTTTCGATTGACAGCATGCAGGGATAGGTCCGAAGTCAATCGCCGCAAGCCCGGCAACAGGACTTTTGACTTGAGACTTGACACTTAAGAATTAAGACTTAAGACTTTGGACTTTGGACTTTGGACTTTGGACTTTGGACTTTGGACTTTGGACTTTGGACTTTGGACTTTGGACTTTGGACTTTGGACTTTGGACTTTGGACTTTGGACTTTGGACTTTGGACTTTGGACTTAAGACTCGTTAACTTTGTTATAATCAATGCAACCAACAAACCAATCGCGGAAATAGAAATATGCTAATCGTTGTTTCACCGGCTAAAAAACTCGACTACGACACCCCAGCTAAAACCAAAACCAGCAGCATGCCAGAGTTTCTGGAACACTCACAAATCTTAATCGATCGCCTGCGTCAGTTTTCAGCGATGGACATTGCCGAGCTTATGCACCTGAGCATGAAACTGGCAGAGCTTAATTTTGATCGTTATGCCGACTGGTCGTTACCGCTGAGCACTGATAATGCCAAACAGGCGATGTTTGCTTTTAAAGGCGATGTTTATACCGGCCTAGATGCGGACAGCTTTTCTTCTGCTGACATCAAGTTTGCACAGAAACATTTCCGTATGCTGTCTGGCTTGTACGGTTTGCTGCGACCACTTGATTTAATGTTTCCGTATCGGCTTGAAATGGGTACAAGGCTTGATAATGAACGCGGCAAAAACCTCTATGAATTCTGGGGCAGCATCATTACCGATGCCATCAACAAACAATTAAAAGCCAGTAAATCACAGCATTTAATTAACCTTGCTTCCAATGAATATTTTAAATCAGTAAAAACCAAAGCCATCAATGCTGAGATTATTACGCCCGCGTTCAAAGAGTATAAAAACGGCGAATATAAAATGATTGGCATCTATGCCAAAAAAGCCCGCGGACTGTTAAGCCGCTATATTATTCAAAACCAGTTATCCAAGCCTGACGATATTAAAGCCTTTGATGAAGAAGGTTATACATTTAACCAAAAGGCCAGCAAGGGCAACAACTGGGTATTCACCAGACGGCAATAACATGCGCCATAGCCGGCAGCCACTCAATAAAGCGCGGCTCTCATTTATTCAAACCGCATTGAGCTGAAGCGGCGGTCAATGCCTGGTCACAGGCGTTCGCTACTCGGCCGTTAACGGCCGACAAGGCTTAAAGACCGAGCGCACTCAGATCCAGCCTGCCATTGCTCACCGGCGGGCACCAGAAATAGGCGCCGCTGACCGGCCGGGTAAAACTGAACAAGGCATCACTGATTTTGTCCTCGTGGCCTAGCATTCGATTAAGAACCGCCTCGAAGGCATCGAACGATTTAGCAAAGGCAACAAATACCAGGCCCGCCTGCATGCCATCTAACCATGGCAGCGAACGCCTCAGCAGAAACGCTTCTGGCTCAAAACTTTCCTGCGCAGCGCGCTTAACATGGGCAGACTCTGGTGCTTCGTCAAATTCTTCGTTATCACTGATATGCCGCCCGATCACATCATCACGCTGCTCCGTTGTCATCGACTGCAGTGAGTCAAAATCATGCAGCCACTGTTGCACAGCCACAAAACTGCCACCATCCAAACCTGCTCCCTGACCCTGAACAATGGCAGCAGCAATGGCTTCATCGCCTTGCGGATTTTCAGTGCCATCCTCATAACCACTGAGGTCGCGACTCTGGTCATACATAAACGAATCAATCACATCATTTAACACAAAAGCCGGTGCCAGCAGCTCTTCAATCTGCAGTGAACGGTGCAATAATTCACCGCGATCATCACCGCGCAACCAGCACCATAATGCCGCCGGGGTCGACGGAATCTCGATTCCATTCGTGCTTTGTGCTGGCATAGTCGATAAACCGGCAACGGTTTTACCCATTGCTTCAGTCAAAGACTGCCCAAAACCGATCACCGTCTTTTCACAGTCGACGTGTTGATTCAATGCGACTAAAGCCTCTTCAATCTCAGCCATCGATGCGATTGAAAAAAACAGGTATCGTGCTTGTTTGGTATTGTCGGCCAGTATGCCCGCCTGAGATGATTGCATTTTTTTATTCCTGTTCATTTGATATTTTGTTATAGATTGCCGCTGCCTGCCTGTGACAGAAAATTATCATATTCTCAACTCGCGTACACTCTTAAAACCGCTTCAAATTTTTTTTATAAGTTATACGCCTACAAAAACTCCTGCAAGCTGCATTTCTTCTCTCCACAGTGCCTATTGATCATCACCAGAAATACTTCAGCAGTAGCTATCGCGTCCTCCAGTGCATTGTGAGCATTGTACCTGGGCAGACCATAGGCTTTTCTGATATTGAACAACCTTAACTGGTTTGGTTTGATTCCGGCATGGCGGCGCTGCAGGCGTTTTTTTTCCAGTGCCATTGTATCCACTACTCTGACGGGCAGCTGATGGCCGTAAAATTGCTTGCAGGCTGCGTTTAAAAAACCAAGCTCTATATCCGCATGATGTGCCAGCAGCACTTTACCGGACATTTTCAATAATAATTGATCAAAACATTGTTTCAGTTCAAGACCCTGGCTAGCTTCTGAATCGGTTATTTTGTGTATGGCGACATTATCACTTTGAAGATTTTCCTGTTGGCGGATTACCTGGTAGTCACTCTCAGCCAAAACTATGCGTTTACTTTTAATGACAGTGTAGCCAATACTTAGTATCTGATCTTTATTTACATCAAGACCGGTTGTTTCAAAGTCCAGCGCTATAAATTCCAGCTTATTGAGCTGATCTTTTCTTGAGGGGATTTTATGTTTTAGATACTCCCTGAAGGCACTGTCTTTTACGTTTTTTACGATCAGTTTTCTTACTATGTCTCTGGGAAAAATTTTAAACAGGGCTTTCATTAATAGCGCCGTTCCAGTGCTGCCTGCATGCTACGCACCACATCGAAGGCGTCTTTCAGGTGCCTTCTTTCCAGCGGTGACAACATATCAGGCGAGACATAATTATCCACTTCATCATTGTTTTTCGATTGCAATGACTGGTGCTGCAATCTCACGGTTGATATGAATTCCAGCGCGTCTTTTAAATCACTCATGCCTTCTTTGCTCAGCTCGCCAGTTTCACTGGCTTGCTCGAGGCGCTCTTGTGTATTGACGGCGGATGCACCAGCAGATAATGCATATACTCTGGCCAGGTCGATGATTGGTACGACACCGCGCTTTTTCATATCCAGCGCTTTGTCTTCATGACCGGTGTCTTCCAGCACAAAATTTCTGAACAATCCTAAGGGCGGCCTTAACTTTAAGGCATTTGCCATTAGATTGCTCAGGAACAAGGCGTTACCTTTTGTTTTCGCCAGCATATCTTTTCTTACTTCTTCTAATAACGCTGCCTCGCCAAACACACAGCGCAAATCAAAAAAGATACTGGCATACATCAATGCTTTGGGTTCAGGCTGATTGATCCAGTGTTCGAAATAGCCCTTCCAGACGGCCTGCGGTTGACGCCATTTACTATTGGTGGCCATGACATCACCCGGGCAGTAGACGTAACCGCATTCATTCAGTCCGTCACAGACAAACGTGCTTAAGGCTTTAAAATACTGCCCATGCAGCTTTTCGTTATAATCATCTGCCAGTATCAGCGCGTTGTCCTGATCGGATACCGCAGTCTGTTCATTTCTCGCCATCGAGCCGGCAATTATCCAGGCATATTTTACCGGTGCCTGTCCAATCTCACTCTGCGCCAGTTTGATTAAGCGTTGAATTATGGCCTCACCCATTGAGCTGATCAAGTTGCCGATATCAAAAGCTGTCAAACTATTATCTACCAGGCTGACCAGGGTATTGGGAATTTGTTTTGCAAGCACAATCAATTCGGCCAGTCCATCGGCACGGTGTATTTCATTGATCAGGTAAATTGAATTATGACTTTGCTGTCTGATTAAATCCGTTGCGGTGACCACGCCTTTTACTTGGCCTTGCTGCATCACCGGAATATGACGGATGTTGTGCTGAGCCATCATCAGCAAGGCTTCTGAACCGGCGCGACTGGCATCGATAGTCAGTGGCTCATGCGTCATGATCTCACTGATTTTTTTATCGGCCGAAAAATCTCTGGCTATCACTTTCGTGCAGTAGGCCCGGTCGGTAACAATGCCCTTTAGGCCGTCGTTCTGCATGACCAGTGCTACCGTATAACCGGCACGGCTCATTGCAACCGCTACCTCACGGATGCTATCGTTTACGTCGACCAGTAATGGCTGTCCATGCACCAGATCTTTTACCGCGGTGGTCACCAGAAGGGTATCCGCTGTGTTGCGCATATCCTGAGTGGCACTGCGTAAACGCTGCGGTTTTTGATGGGAGAAATATTCAGCGATAAAATCGTATTCTTTCATCAGCTGTTTGATCAGGTTAGCCGGTACTCTGTACAACAGGCTATCTTCTGCTGCCACTACCGACATGGTGACTTCACCATCACTCAATGCCGATTTGTAACCGACCCATTCGCCCGCCGAATATTGACCGCACAACTGTTGTTCGTCATCATAAACAGCCAGTGCACCCGAGCGTATTAAAAACACGGTGAAGTTGTTGTCTGCTACAGTTAATAAACGCTCTCCTTTGCGGCTATAACTGATTTCAAGTGAGTGTACAAGCTGGCTTAATTCGTCGCTTTGTAATTTATTCAGTGGTGCGCACTGAGAAAGATAGTCGGCTATTTCTAGTTGTTCTATTTCCATTTTATACCGGTTTTTTATTGTTTGATTTTTTCTTCTGCAAAATAAACATTACCCTGCCAGCCAACAATAAGCCTTAGATAAGCTTGTTTTGCATCAACATTATTTTCAATAAAGACGCTTTCCTGCCAGTGATTTTCTGCTTTCTCATTCAAACGATGCGGCCGGCTTTGCTGTTTTTTGCCGGCAAATGAAATTAGCGCATCATCCAGTTTTGAAGAGCTGATCATTTTAATATTCACCGCCTGCCCGGCTTCTAATGTCTGCTCCGCGCTCAGCGTCAGGCTTAAGCCCGGGCTATGCAAGACACAGTCAGCTTCCACTATACGGCAGTCGCCCTCCATCACCAGTGCCCTCATTGGCGGCTCCGGGCTGTCGGATAAATAGCCGGCGACAATGTAGCCGGCGATCGCTAAAAAGGGAGCCATTAAGATGGCTAATTTTTTATCTCTGTTCATAGCTTTAACTTTCTTCTTTTAAATTTAAAGTGTCTCGATTAAATGGCCCTGTTTGCTTTAGCATTTAATCGAGCGACTCTATATATCTTACAGAAAACAAAGGCCCCATAAAGGAGCCTTTGTAATTTACCATTTTCAGGTAATTAATACCGGATGATTACTATCCTGGCATTAATGATCTGATGCACCACCGGCACCCGCTGGAACACGAATGTCCTCAACCATGTGCTGGATGTGCTCTGGTGGTTCTTCTGTTGCATTTGAAACAGCATATGCCACTGCAAAGTTAATCAGCGCACCTACCGCACCGAAGGCACCAGGAGAAATACCCATTATCCAGCCGCTTGGGTTGTCAGCTAACATCGCTGTACCCGGGATAAACAAGATACCCTTGTACAGGAAGATGTAGATCAGAGTTGAACCCAGACCGGCTAACATACCCGCGACAGCACCTTTGTTATTAATGCGCTTAACAAAGATACCCATCATCAGCGCAGGGAATAGCGATGATGCCGCCAGACCAAATGCCAATGCGACCACTTGCGCGGCGAATCCGGGCGGATTAAGCCCAAAGTAACCGGCCACCAATACCGCCCCTGCCATAGCAATACGACTGTACATCAGCTCTTGCTTTTCACTGATTTCAGGTTTGAATGTCCCTTTCAACAGATCGTGAGAGATAGATGATGCAATTGCCAGTAACAGACCCGCTGCAGTTGATAATGCAGCAGCGATACCACCGGCTGCTACCAAAGCAATGACCCAGTTTGGTAATTTGGCAATTTCAGGATTAGCCAGTACCATGATGTCACGGTCAACTTTAACCATCTCGTTGCCTTTCCAGCCAGCTTTTTCAGCCGTTTCTGCAAATGACTCACTCTTGTCATTGTAGTACTGGATTTTGCCATCGCCATTCTTGTCTTCATATTTCAACAGACCGGTTTTTTCCCAGTTAGTAAACCACTGAGGTTTGTCAGCATAGGCCAGATTTGCATCTGCCGCCGCTACCGGACCAGTCTGAATGGTGTTCATCAGGTTCAAACGAGCCATTGCACCAACAGCAGGTGCTGTAGTGTATAACAACGCGATGAAGACTAATGCCCAGCCAGCCGATGAACGCGCATCACGTACCTTAGGTACCGTGAAGAATCGCATAATAACGTGTGGTAGACCCGCTGTACCAATCATCAGAGACAGCGTCAGCAGGATCATATTGAGCGTGCCACCTTTCTGTTCTGTATAAGCGGCGAAGCCGAGATCCCCCAGTACCAGGTCGAGTTTATCCAGCAGATAAACACCGCTACCATCAGCCATGGTACTACCCAGGCCTAACTGCGGAATTGGGTTACCGGTTAATTGCAGTGAAATAAAGACTGCAGGAACCGTGTATGCAAAGATCAGTACGACGTACTGAGCGATCTGCGTGTAAGTAACACCTTTCATTCCACCTAACACAGCGTAGAAGAATACAATCGCCATACCGGCAAACAGACCCGCTTCAAAAGGCACTTCTAAGAAACGAGAAAAGGCCACACCGATACCTTTCATCTGACCGATAACATACGTCAGTGAAGCCACGATTAAACAAACAACCGCGACGATACGTGCCGTTCTTGAATAAAAGCGATCGCCAATAAATTCAGGTACCGTGAACTTGCCATACTTACGTAAGTAAGGAGCCAGTAACATTGCCAGCAGTACATAGCCGCCGGTCCAGCCCATCAGATAGACTGAAGCGTCATAACCTTTGAAAGCGATCAAACCTGCCATCGAGATAAATGATGCAGCAGACATCCAGTCAGCGGCTGTTGCCATACCATTTGCTACCGGGTGAATACCCTTACCAGCCACATAAAACTCACTGGTTGTTGAGGCACGAGCCCAAACAGCAATGACCATATATAAAGCGAAGGATAAACCAACGACAATATAAGTTAATGTTTGTAATTCCATCAATAAACCCCTTAGCCTTCGTGGACGTCAAATTCACGATCGAGCTTATTCATCTTCGACGCGTAAAAGAAAACCAGTGCAACAAAGGTGTAAATCGAACCTTGTTGTGCGAACCAGAAGCCAAGTTTATAACCACCAATTTGAACGGTGTTTAATACATCGACTAACAGTATTCCAAATAAAAATGAAACAGCAAACCATACCACCAGACATCCCAGTACCAGACGCAGATTTCTACTCCAATAATCTTTTGCTTTATCAGAAGTCATTATTCCCCCTCAGGTTAAATTTCTGTATTTGCAGTACATATATAGTGCAAATACCCACAACAAGCTTATGCATCGGCAAAATCAGTGCAAGACGTATTTTATTTTTAATGAAAAACCATAAAATCAGCTTATATAATACATAATTCATAATTATGAATATTTAATTTATACGCCTCAAGCGCAGCCTATGCACAAACTTAGCAATATAATCAAATGATAATATTTGCTAAATCGCATATAAGATTTTTTTATCAGGGCAAAAAGTAACCGGCAAGCCTTACCCCTAATTTTCAGGCAAATGCATCATTCAGGTGCCAATAATAACCGTTTAATTTATAGGTTATGCTTTTAGCCAACTCTAGGTATACTTCGCAGCCAGTACTATTATTATCTTCTGGAATATTTATGACATCTTCATTTAACCCTACGCCACGCACATTAATGGGACCCGGTCCTTCTGATGTTCACCCACGCATTTTATCTGCACTGGGCAGACCCACTATCGGTCACCTTGATCCTGAATTTGTCAGCATGATGGATGACGTTAAAACAATGCTGCAATATGCATTCCAGACAAAAAACGAACTCACCATCGCCGTATCAGCACCCGGTTCTGCGGGCATGGAAACTTGCTTTGTAAACCTGATTGAAGCCGGCGACAATGTCATCGTATGCCAGAACGGTGTTTTTGGCGGGCGTATGAAAGAAAATGTTGAGCGCATTGGCGCGACTGCCATCATGGTTGAAGATGACTGGGGCAAAGCGGTTGATGTCGCGAAAGTAGAAGCGGCATTAAAAGCCAATCCAGGTGTCAAAGCGGTCTGTTTTGTCCACGCCGAAACCTCAACCGGTGCGGCTTCAGATGCCAAAGCCATTTGTGACCTGGCTCATCAGCACGGCGCGTTAACAATTGTTGATGCCGTTACCTCGCTCGGCGGTTCTGAATTACGCGTTGACGACTGGGGTATTGATGCGATCTACTCGGGCACTCAGAAGTGTTTATCCTGTGTACCGGGCATTTCACCAGTTAGCCTCAATGACCGCGCTGTCGAAGTTGTCAAAAACCGCAAAACCAGAGTCCAGAGCTGGTTCCTCGACCTTAACCTTGTGATGGGTTACTGGGGTGGTGAAGGCAAACGCGCTTACCACCACACAGCACCGGTTAATGCGTTATACGCTTTGCACGAGTCACTGGTTATGTTGCAAGAAGAAGGTCTTGAAAATTCATGGCAACGTCACCACAACAATCACCTGGCATTACGGGCGGGCATTGAGGCCATGGGACTTCAATTCATCGTTGATGAAAACTCACGTTTACCGCAGTTAAATGCCGTCACTATTCCAGAGGGCGTGGATGAAGCCGCGGTACGCTCTACGCTGTTAAACCAGTTCAACCTTGAAATTGGTGCTGGCCTTGGTGCATTAGCCGGTAAGGTATGGCGAATTGGACTGATGGGCTATAGCAGTCGTGCTGAAAACATTCTGTTATGTCTGGGTGCACTGGATGCCGTGCTTACCGAGATGGGCGCAAAAATAAACAGTGGCGCCGCAATCCCTGCGGCACAGGCCAAAATGAAATAAAGCTCAAACCTGACACCGTTTCAAATTGACAACAGTGTCAGGGTTTTCCCGTCTTGCTCTGAACTTTTAAGCCTCTATACTGGTCAATAAGACACAATATAAAAACAGGCTACCCACAATGACGTTCATTTTAAAAGCACTGCCCATCTTTATTTTACTTGCCTTAAACTCGCAAACAGCGATGGCTGACATGCAATCCAATGACAAGATGGTCAATAAATGGAACCAGTTTGTTAATGACCTGCTAACACTGACTCATCAGTTAAGGGCCAGGTCACCGCATACCGAAACAAAACGCACTGGCGGCTACAGTAATCTACCGGCCTTTTATCAGGAAACCAAATACACCAATAACGACAACAACACCGTCACCAGCATCGTACAGATGGAAACAAAAAATCCTGATGCCATTCATTCAATCGAGGTTTTTTTATATGACAATAAAGACCGGGTGATACAGGACTTCTCTGGCAGCTATCTGACAACCCATCGCAATGCGCCCATTCAGACACTGATCACGCTGCATTATTACAATCTGGGCCTGCACGGCTTCAGGGTATTCGATGCATCGCATGAACGTATTTATGAAGTCTGTCGCGGTCAGCTCAACGGCAAAAAAGTCAATATTGACATTGATGATGATTATGGCGAGTTATCCGCAGCGCTGGAAGATAAAAAAGGCATTATGAGCACAAAAGAATACCTCGCATGTTTTGGCAGTCGTGATTACGACAAAAAGCGCCTCAATATTCCGCTTGATTAATAAACAGTAGATTCCCGCTAACATTATTGCGGCAATCACCACGCCTTTTATGACAGCATAACTCAAATATTTAAAACAAATACTGTGTTTTCTTAAACAGATTGAAAGTCTCAAAAATTCTGCAATAGCTGTTAACATCACAATATTCTTCACCACAGAGACAAGCCTTTATATAACAGGCTTTTCTCTGTGACCTTTGTGTGATGCTTTTTTTATTTTATGTCCGCTCGGCCCTAGTTTCTGCCAAAGCGAAAAGGGCTGATTCAGAACAATGATAAACGTAAAGATCGCTCTAAAATATTGCAGTCTAAATACTTCCAGATGAAAAAGCAGTGACTCTTACCAATTGCTGTCGCTTCCTGATAACATATTAGCCAACTCCTTTAACGTCGGAAACAGTATTTAATGAAATCTTATCTGGTCGGTGGCGCCGTTCGTGACAAATTACTTAATTACCCCGCCAATGACCGTGACTGGGTTGTGGTGGGCGCCACCGTCGAAGAGATGGAAGCGGCCGGTTATAAACTGGTCGGTAATGACTTTCCGGTTTTCCTGCACCCAGACACTCATGAAGAATACGCACTGGCCCGAACCGAACGTAAAAGTGCACATGGTTATAAAGGCTTCAGCGTTTCCGCTTCGCCAGAGGTTACGCTTGAGCAAGACCTGCTGCGGCGTGACCTCACCATTAACGCCATGGCTGAAGATGAAAACGGCGAACTCATCGACCCGTTCAATGGCCGCACCGATCTTGAAAACAGGGTTTTCCGGCACGTTTCCGAGGCGTTCACCGAAGACCCGTTAAGAGTATTGCGCGTGGCGCGATACATGGCGCGTTATCACCACCTGGGTTTCCGCATAGCCGAAGAAACCATGAGCCTGATGAAAGACATTGTCGCTCAGGGTGAAATCCAGCACCTGGTTGCCGAGCGTATCTGGCAGGAAACTGACCGCGCCATCGGTGAAAACCAACCACAACGTTATTTTCAGGTGCTGCGTGAATGCGGTGCATTGAAAATAATACTGCCAGAAGTTGATGTTTTATTCGGCGTGCCGCAAACAAAAGAATACCACCCCGAAATCGATACCGGCATTCACACCATGATGGTATTAGAACAGGCCGCCAGATTATCCAGTGATAACGCGGTTCGTTTTGCCGCTCTGCTACATGACCTTGGCAAAGGCACTACGCCTGAAAACGAATGGCCGAAGCACATAGGCCATGAAGAACGCGGCGTGCCTCTGGTTAAGGCCGTGTGTAAACGCCTGAAAACACCAAATCCGTTCCGCGATCTGGCGGTTGTGGTCGCCCGCTATCATTTGCATTATCACCGTGCCGCCGAATTACGTGACGACACCTTCTTATCCACTCTGGAAAATCTCGATGCCTTTCGCAGGCCTGAGCGCTTTGAGCAGTTCCTGCTGGCGTGCGAAGCTGACTCACGTGGGCGCACCGGTTTTGAAAATGCCGCGTTTGATCAGCCCACTATATATAGAGTGGCCTTTGCCGCCGCTCAAAAAATCACGGCCCAACCATTTCTGCAACAAGGCCTGAAAGGTACTGATATTGCCGATGCGATCAGGCAATGCCGGATAGAGAGCATCAAACAGGCCCGCCAGCCCTATCGTTAGTCAGTATTTAGCTTTAGTTTAAATTGAATATGCTAAAATATTAACTTTCTAGCCTATTCGATAGCTACAGCTCATGAGCAATTCATCCAAGATCCCGAAAGTCGGCTTTGTCAGCCTTGGCTGCCCGAAAGCGACGGTAGACTCTGAACACATAATCACCCAGTTACGCGCCGAAGGCTATGAGCTCTCCTCCAGCTATCAGGACTCTGATCTTGTGGTGATTAACACCTGTGGTTTTATTGATAGCGCTGTAGAAGAATCACTGGATACGATTGGTGAAGCCCTGGCCGAAAATGGCAAAGTCATCGTCACCGGCTGCCTGGGTGCAAAGGATACCGTGGTGCTGGATAACTACCCGAATGTGCTAGCCGTTACCGGGCCACATGCCCAGGCCGAAGTGATGCAGGTTGTGCATCAACATTTACCCAAACCGCATGACCCTTATACCGATCTGGTACCGCCTGCCGGCGTTAAACTAACGCCAAAACATTATTCCTATTTGAAAATTTCTGAAGGCTGTAACCACGGCTGCACCTTCTGCATCATTCCTGATCTGCGCGGCAAGCTGGTCAGCCGCGATATTAGCTCGGTGATGACAGAAGCCGAAAACCTGGTCAATGCTGGCTGCGGTGAGTTACTGGTGATATCACAGGACACCAGCGCCTATGGTGTTGATCTGAAATACAGAACCGACTTCCACGGCACCCGCCCGATCAAAACCAACATGCTGGAACTGGCAAAAAACCTTGGCGATCTGGGCGTCTGGGTACGCATGCATTACGTTTACCCGTACCCGAGTGTTGACCACATCATTCCATTGATGGCCGACGGCATTATCCTGCCCTATCTCGACATTCCGTTTCAGCATGCGAGCCAGTCAGTTTTAAAAAACATGAAACGCCCGGCCAGCACAGAAAATGTGTTAACACGGATTGAAAAATGGCGCGAGATCTGTCCCGACATTACCTTACGCAGCACTTTTATCACCGGCTTTCCCGGTGAAACCGAGGCAGACTTTCAGATCCTGCTCGACTTTTTAGACGAAGCACAGCTTGATCGCGTTGGTGCTTTTGCCTATTCTGACGTCAAAGGTGCAAAAGCCAATGCGTTAGCCGGAGCGGTGCCGGAAGAACTCAAACAAGAACGCCTCGAACGTTTCATGTTAAAGCAGGCCGACATCAGTGCGGCAAAACTGCAACAAAAAATCGGTAAAAAAATAACCGTGCACATTGACGGTTACGATGAAGAAACCGGAGAAGTGCTGGCAAGATCAAAAGCCGATGCGCCTGACATTGACGGCATGGTGATCTTACCGGCTATTGATGGTTTCCAGGCTGGCGACTTTCTTGAAGTGACCATTACCGATGCCGACCAGCATGATTTGTATGCCGAGCCAGTTCACCCGGATGATGACTGGTAAAACCTTTGATCTATTCCTGGTCTTTTTTAACAGCCAGCGCATTCTTATTAAAGCAGGCGGCTCGTAAGCCGTCTGCAACTTACCTCTTGAAACAACAAATCATTGACAGTCATACCCAGTTTTAAACCGCGCCAGCCAGAAAAATTAAGCGCTCTGCATCACCACACTATTAATAACTGTTTATATTATCAATAATTAATCTGAGCTAAAGACTATAAAATACTTCGCACCATATTTGTCTAGCTGATAGTATAAAAATGTTTATACAATAAAAAAGACAAAGCGAACATTTAAGTAGATTTCCAACGGCTACTTGGTTCACTTTAAATAAAACATTAACCATGCCAGATAAATATTTTAACAAAGGCATTTCTGCGGGAGTTAACCATGAGTAAAGTAGTTGATGAAGTAACAGCAGCAAATTCTAAATACGCTTCGAACTTTGGCGACAAAGCCAATTTGCCGATGCCGCCAGGCAGGCAATTTGCCATTCTTACCTGTATGGATGCACGCCTTGACCCGGCAAAATATGCCGGCCTGGCAGAAGGCGACGCGCATGTTATTCGCAATGCCGGCGGCAGAGCCAGCGATGATGCCATTCGCTCGCTGGTCATTTCTTACAAATTACTCGGCACCAAAGAATGGTTTGTGATTCACCATACCGACTGCGGCATGGAAACATTCAATAACGATATCATGAGCGAGTTATTATCCGGCAGCCTGAAAACATCCTCTGTCGATGCCAGTGGCTGGCACGACAGTAACGCAGGCGGTGGCACAACAGATGGCAAATACATTAACTGGTTAACCATCAGCGACAATGCAAAAAGCGTCGTTGAAGACGTCGTCAGAATAAAAAGCAATTCCATGGTACCTGCAGAGATCCCCGTTTACGGTTATATCTATGACTGCAAAACCGGCGAACTGGTTGAGATACCAGAAGCGACGGCCGCTGGAAAAGCGAGTTAATTATTTTCAGCAATATCATCGGAGCCGTTATGTCTGATTTAATAACGGCGCCGCTTGATTTGAAATCATCTTCCCCACTACAACACTAGCTCATGGCAAAGTCTAGTAGCCAGCCGATATATGCTACCTTTGTGGCAGACATTTATTTCTTAAAAGACAATAAATCAGATACGAAATGACTTAGAAACAAATTGCCGCATCAGCCGATTATTTCAATCGCCAGTGGAGCAACATCGCAATCAGAATAGCATTCTACATTCCGCATTTGATGATTTATCGATAATTAACCACATTAGATGTAACGCAAGTATTTTTTCTGTCGAGGCTTTCATCACAAAACACATCGGCAGACTCCACATACAATAGAAAAGACTCCATTTTCTCGCATAAGCCATCGTCACCACACAAACTGTCCCACATTTGCCCATATATTTTCAGGCATGATGCCAGAGATGAATCAGTAAGATTGCGCTCCATATCAATTCGCCATTGAACACCACTCATGCGCTTGTGATATTTTTCCGGTGCCTGTGCAATAAATTGTTTTATATATTCATCGCGCTTTATTTCAAAAGCATCAACATCGTTTTTTGCCAGCTTGAGCCACTCATCAAAATCAAAATTTTCACTTGTTAACATCATCTCACCAAAGATAGTTAGCCCATCCTGGCTTATGTGTTGCATTTACCGTCACTAGTAGTGCATACAGAATTTTCTATAATATTTATCGTATCATGGATAGTTTTTTTGATTTTGACGAATATCAAAACCTTATAACGGTTTTTTACCAACTTCAGTCAGATCGAGCGTTTTGTTTGATTTTCGAATCGCGATACAGGCGTTTAGCTTTAATCTTTCTTAGCACAAAGTCAAACAAGCCTGAGACTGACCGACTCCGGGAAAGCTTTCATTTTGGCTAACGCTAGTGCTTGGCTTTAGCATAGACACATAATAAACATGCTTAAATAAATGCTTTTATTTTAACAACTTAAAGACCCATGACATCATTCACTGTTCGATGCCTTTGACTTTGTAATACACCGGCAAAAGTTACGGCTGTTCACACTTCACAGCAAACGACGGACCGCATCGATACGTCGCCAGTTAATTTCACAAAAATTTAACAGTTTACATAAAATATTAATATTTAATCTTCTAAAATTCAGTAGAGTTGTTTCTGTTCACGGTTAATTTACGAGTAACTCGCTATCAGCACGATAGTAATATCCAGATAGCGAACTCGTATATCCCACTTTTATATTGGAAATTCGCATGAACGCCAGGCTGACATTACCCGATGAAAAAAAGCTCACTGTCATTTTCCGCATAGAAGCAGGCTGCCTTGGCCCCAGCGGTGAAGAGCACGTCAATGACTTTTGTCAGTACGTAGAAGAGCAGGTCAGCAGTATCGAACCAAACCTTGTTCACTGGCACATTGTGCCAAGGACCAATAAAACGTTGCCGGAAATGGAATACAACATCAACCACAAAAAGCTATCTCATGACAAAGCAGGCAGATACCTAAAGCTATTTTCTAAAAACATCAATGACTTTGAAGAACATCTCCACGACAGAACCGCTTTTCTTGTAGAGCAATACCTCGGACACTAAGCTGCCCGCCATCACCAGCTTTATCACTTCTGGACTTAAGTCTTAAGTCTTAAGTCCTAAGTCCTAAGTCCTAAGTCCTAAGTCCTAAGTCTTTAAGATTTTGACCCACTCTCCCCATTTGAGCAAGCCGAGCAAGGAGTAATACTTTCGGAGTTTTCTGTGATGACTGTCTTTATTGTTACTCGCATTTCAATGATGCTCTCCTTTCGTCCCGTGTAAAATACAAACGGAAAATTGCATAGCTAATTTGAACGTCGCAGCCGAAATATTTCGGCTAATGATGAATCTTTCATTGTTTTCTAATGAGAGATTGATTAACTGGGCGGCACTCTTTTGGTTGATTTTCTATTGCTGTAGATAGAAAAGTAATCTGCAGTCGCTCAGCCACCTACGCCTTTGACTTTTTCCTTGATCTTTTTGTTAATCCCCATACTACAGATCAAGCTACGAATTGAACCTGCATTCCATATTCCCGAATCAGATAATTCCTACAAAGCTGTCAGTTTAATGCGCTATTTTATATTGATTACATTGCTATAGTTACAACATATAAATAATGCATGAATTAAAAATGACAGCAAATATCAAACATAATGTTTTTCTAATTTCTATATATACTTTACTCCTTGTTGGTTGCGTAGTCATACCGGAACCAGAATCGAGTGAGGAACAGGGGCAAACAGAAACCAGTAATGTTGAAATTAGTAGTATCGAAACCAGTAATATTGAGCTTGAAGCTAGGTTAACAAAATCCAATTTACATATCTCATTTAGAATAGATCTTTATAAACATAGTGAAACGCTACTTAGTTCTGGCAATGTGATTCATAATGTTGATGAGTTAATACTCGCACATGGCGATGAGCTTGTAGTTGTTATCGATAGTGTCGAATATTCACCAGACTTAATTGAACATGAAATAGAAAACTGCGCACCTGGTTATCCTTGTTTAGAGGATGCTCTTTGCTGGCTGTTTGATTGCGACCCTGAATACGATTATTATTATTCAATTACATTCCCCGAACACACAATTATTGGAGATACGGCAGAAGTAAAAATAAAAAGGCCAAATCATGTGGATTCAGAAGGAAATATACTTCAAGTACCGCAACACATAACCATCACATCCCCGATTGGTAATGAGGTCTATTCAAGAACAACAGATACAATTCAGATTCAATGGGAGCCAGTAACTGAAAACTCATCGGTGGCATTACAATTTTCTTGGACTAATATTAACGGAAATGATTGCGCAAGTTTTAATGTCTATGACATTCCCGATCAGGGCCTATATCAAATACTATATGAAGATTTCGGTAGTGTGAATACTTATTACCCTAATGACTTATGTGATTTTACCATTTATATTGACAAACGAATTGATGGACTGATTGACCCCGGTTTACATGGGGGTAGCGTGTGGTCTGTATACAACTGGTCGCATAATGGTAATTACTACCTGTATACAACCCCATAAGCATAAAATTTGAAGATACTGCTACTTCATAAATCAATCATTAGTGAATATATAACTCTTTACAGAAACAGCAAGACAGAAAAAGCATACGGATTTATAGCCTTTGCTCTTTAAGGTTTTACCCCAAGCTACAATAAACTAGACCTACGGCGCCTCCGCCATAACCACCACCCTCTTCGGCGCCGGATACCCCTCTATCGTCTTCGTGTGATCTGCCGGATCTAAAAACTGCTGCAGTGAATGAAAATTCATCCACTCAGTTGAACGCTGTTCTTCAATTGTGGTGACACTAACATCTACTACACGGATATTTTTATAACCACAGCGTTTCATCCAGGCCTCTAATGTTGGTACACTTGGCAAAAACCAGACATTACGCATTTGCGCATAACGATCTTCCGGCAATAACACCTCCCCATCTTTACCATCGATAATCAAGGTTTCCAGCACCAGCTCACCACCGCTGCGCAGGCAATCACGCAATTCAATTAAATGATCAATCGGCGATTTGCGGTGATAGAAAACCCCCATTGAAAAAACAGTATCAAAGGCTTTTAAAGCCGGTACGTCTTCAATCCCTAACGGTAGTAAAAAGGCGTTATCATTGCCGACAGCTTTGTTGATATAACGCCGCATGATTTCAAACTGATAAACATATTTCAAACCCGGATCGACACCGATTACCAGCTCAGGCTGATGCGCCGCCATGCGCCACAGGTGGTAACCGTTACCACAGCCGACGTCGAGGATTTTCCGGCCCTTCAATGGCGACAGTGATTTCTCAAGCCGCTGCCATTTCCAGTCAGAACGCCATTCGGTATCGATATACACACCGAATAAATCGAATGGGCCTTTACGCCAGGGCATTAAAACCTGCAGTTTTTCCTTCAGCTGCTTTTTTGATGCGTCATCGAGCTCTCCGCCGCCACCAATTTTTATTGCTGACGCTGTCAGTTCGATAGCCTCTGGTATTATTGTCGGTAATAATTCGAGCACGGCTTCCCATGCCGACATATCGCCATGATTAATATTATAGAGTTTTTCATCCAGCTGCACGGGCAATGCAGCAAGCCAGGGCTCAAGCTCAGTATCTTTTAGTTTTTCGAACAATGGCGAATAATCAATCGTCGATTTCATTGGCTACTTTTACTTGCTGTTAATACAATCGGTCTCTGCCCTAGCCATGCTCGGATAATGACAAAATAAAATAGTAAAGGCTGCGACACTTATTTAATCGCAATGATCGAAACAAAGTTAAAACACTGAAACCAAACCACTGCCTGAGAAAAGCCAGCAGAACTCAGTCTCTCAAGGTGCACATTAAGCGTTTCGGGTATCAAAACATTTTCAATAGCCGAGCGTTTTTGCGCAATTTCTAGCTCACTATAGCCATTGGCTTTTTTAAAGGCCAGGTGCAGCTCTTCATTTAGCTGTGCTTCGCCGCTGTCATTGAATTTGATTTTTTCTGATAATACCAGTGCGCCGCGTGGCAAGGTATTGTCTGCTATTTTTTTCAACAACAGTTCGCGATCGTTAAGCGGTAAAAACTGCAAGGTGAAGTTCAGCACTGACAGTGAAGCCGCTTCAAATTCTATTTCGCGTATATCGGCACAGCTCACGCTCACATCAGGCCCTTCTTGCAAACCAATATTCTGCTGACATCTTTCTGCCATTGCCTCTGAATTATCAATCGCTATCATCTGGCAATTTTTATGCAGCAACCTTGCACGCATTGATAAAGTAGCGGCTCCTAATGAACAGCCCAGGTCATAGACAGCCGAATTGTCTTGCACGTATTGTTCTGCAAACACTCCGAGCATGGTGATGATACTTTCATAACCAGGTACAGAACGGCGGATCATATCAGTGAAAACATTGGCGACATTTTCATCAAAGACAAAATCCACCACATTCTGCCGTTTTGAATAAATACTGTCTTTCGACATTATGCAGAAGCCTTGTTCAACAATTTTTGTTCGATACGTAGCAAATGGTATTTGCCACAGCCTCTGGTCACGGCATAACCGGCGAGCACACCGAGACTATTGGCGACCATGTCACTGAATTCAAAATAACGCACACCGCCAGCTTGCTGCGCAAATTCCAACGCGACGCCAAGCGCCACAAACGCCACCGCATGCAGCACACGGGCACGGGCATTATAAAATATCATCGCAAACCACATCATCAGTATGGCGTAAGCTGAAAAGTGCATGATTTTATCAAAGTCATCAATATGCACCTCTACCGGGCTGGGTGTTAATGAACCGAAAATGATATAGGCCAGATACAAATAGCCCAGCAGTAACCAGAGCCAGAAATATTTTAATTTTTGACCTTCGAACGGTGAAGTTGTAGCACTCATATAATGACCATCCTAAATAAACATAATAACTAACACCATGCCCAGTATAAATCGATAGACAACGAATGGCATCATGCCAATTTTATCAAGCAACTTAAGGAAATAGTGAATACAGGCAAAAGCACTGATGCCGGAAATGATAGCACCGATAATCAGTGAGGAATAATCACCGCCTTTCGCCACCGATAAATAATGCAGGGTTTCCAGGCCGCCTGCGAACACAATCACCGGTATCGACAACAGAAATGAAAAACGCGCGGCGGCATCTCGTGTTAAACCTATCATCAGCGCCGCTGTGATTGTTATGCCTGAGCGCGACACTCCTGGGATGAGCGCGATTGCCTGCGCCACGCCAATAATCAATACATCCTTCCAGCGGATGCTGTATTCATTGCGGTTACGACGGCCTTTGCTGTCTGCCCACCAGAGCAATGCCGCAAAAACAAACTGCGTTGCCGCAATCACCATCGCGCCGCGCAGTGCCTCTTTGATAAAACCATTAAACAATAAACCACATAAACCCACCGGAATGGTGCCAAACAAAACAGCCCATGCCAGACGGCTGTTATCAGTATGTTTGCCCTGTATCGAGCCAAACCAGTCGACAGCCATGTCTGCCAGCTCTTTTCTGAAATAAAGCACTACCGCCAATAAGGTGCCAACGTGTACCGCGACATCAAACGCCAGGCCCTGGTCTTGCCACTCGCTTAATAAGGGTACCAAAATCAAATGCGCTGAACTGGATATTGGCAGAAATTCAGTTAACCCCTGTACCAATGCTAAAACAACTATCTGTATTAAATCCAAAATATTTTCCTATAATTTATACTGTTTTTTAATTATTTTTTCTGCCACTGGCTGTTAAAGACGGCGTCTGAGGTCTGCAACTGTGAAACCCATTAAGCCTTGCCCTGTTTCATCTGTCTGGCAATTTTTCCCCAATGCCATGACTTTGAAACGCTCACCCATTTCGCCGGGCAATGTTAGGGTTTTGACCTGCTGTGACAAATGCAGCTGTTGTTTGACAGAGTCTGCTGACAATTGTGCCATTTTGTTTTCGAATATTTCTGCCAGCCCACAGCCAAATAAAAACTGCGCCTGGGTGGTATAACCCATCACCTCAAAACCACAATCAAACGCCGATTCTGCCAGCGCTGTAAAATCGACAAATGCTGTGATGTCCTGCAGCCCCGGGTAAAAGAATACATTGTCATGTGCCCGATGCCGGTAATAACACATCATTGTGCCCATCTCACGCTCAGCACTGTAATATTCACTGGCGTCGTAGCCGTAATCGATCAGCAATACCAGTCCATTTTTCAGCATCGCCGCAACGCTGCTGAGCCAGGGTTTAAGTGACGGGTTAAATTCAGAACGGTAGTTTTCAGGCAGCGGCTGTTCTGTCGATGCTTCAATTTCTTTTAGCGCGGCCTTAAGGCTTTCATCAGCCGGCATATTCAGCCAGCTTAATTCATGTTTGTTTTCGCTGACTTTTCGTTCGAACAATTCGCCGTTTTGTTTTTCAAAAGCACGCACGGGCATTGCATCCAGCACTTCATTGGCAATCACCACGGCATTGACGCTTTCATCCGGCAGTTGCTGCAACCAGACCACCCTGTCTAGCAGCTGCGCGCATTTTTGCTTCAGCCTTTGCTGTTGACGCTGCTGTAACTCTGCGCTGACTTCTACTATCCAGTAGGCTTGCGGCAAACTGCCTGAGCTTTCCAGCGCCAGTAATAAATCCGTTGCCAGCGCTCCGGAACCGGCACCAAACTCAATCACTACGGCATCGGGCAATGCCACCATCGCCTGCTGTATCTGCCGTGCCAGACACTGCGCAAACAAAGGCGAGACTTCCGGCGAGGTAATAAAATCACCAGCCGCCCCAAATTTCTGGGCGCCAGCTGCGTAATAACCCAGCCCCGGCTGGTACAGGGCCATGGCCATATACCGGTCAAAACCGATCGAGCCGTCTGAGTCTCTGATCGCTTCGATCATTTTCTGCTGCAGCTTCTGGCTATGCGTTTTTTGTTCTGCTGCTGGTTCGGGTAAGGCGGCCATATCGGCTTGTGTGTTAATATGCTGTCCTGTTTCTAGTCTGTAACCTAGCTTTTCAGCCGGAGTAAAATGTGCCCAATTCTAACGCAAGCGATCTTCAGAACAAAACCGCATTGATAACCGGTGCCTCGCGCCGCATTGGAGCCGTGATTGCCCGCACCCTGCATGCCGCTGGCATGAACATTACTCTGCATTACCGCGGCTCAAAAGACGAGGCGCAAGCACTGGCCAGTGAGCTGAATCAGCTTCGACAGAATTCCTGTATCGCGCTACGGCTTGATCTTCACAATACAGCCGAGTTACCGCTCTTAATTGAACAAAACCAGCAGCACTGGGCACGGCTCGATTTACTGGTCAACAATGCATCGAGTTTCTATCCCACCCCTATCGGTAAAATGAATGAGCAACACTGGGATGACCTGATCGGCAGCAACCTCAAAGCACCGTTGTTTTTATCACAGGCCGCTATACCGGCGCTTAAAGCCAGCCAGGGCAGCATTATCAACATCGTCGATATTCATGCTGAGCGGCCAATGAAAAACCATAGCCTTTATTGTATGGCGAAAGCCGGGCTGGCGATGATGACTAAATCACTGGCCAAAGAGCTCGGCCCTGATATCCGTGTCAATGGCGTCGCGCCGGGAGCCATTATGTGGCCAGAAAACGAGATTGAGACTGAGCTGCAGCAGGACATCATCATGCGTACCAGCTTAAAACGCAGCGGTATGCCAGAAGATATTGCCTCGGCTGTATTGTTTCTGACACGCGATGCGCATTATATTACCGGCCAGATTATTCCAGTTGACGGTGGCCGCAGCCTGAATATCTAAATCGCTCAGAAATATTTTGCTCTGCGGACTAATCTGATAAAGTATGCCGCTATCAAGCTGCTATTTTACTTTGGATTAACGCCATGAAGTTCATTTCTATCTTGTTATTATTGCTCTCTCAGTCAGTGGTGCTGGCCGCTGAAATCCCTGATTACCCGGCTGAAAAAATCTCTGCCAACAGCTACGTTATTCATGGCCCGCTGCAGTTTCCTGATGAAAAAAACCAGGGTTTCATGAACAATCCCGGTTTTGTCATCACTAATAACGGTGTTGTGGTGATCGACCCGGGCTCCAGCGTCTATACCGGCAACATGGTCTTGCGCCAGATCCGTCAATTAACCAGCAAACCTGTCACCCACGTCTTAAACACGCATATCCACGGCGACCACTGGCTGGGCAATCAGGCCTTTGCTGAGGCTTTCCCTGACGCTGTTATTATGGCTCACCCTGACATGATTGCCCGTGCTAAAAAAGGTGACGCAGCAAAATGGATCGAGTTACTGGCAAGACTGACTAAAGGTGCCACTAACGGCACAAAAGCGGTGATTCCCGAAACCGCCGTTGAAGACGCTTATGAGCTGAAAACAGGCGGCATTAGCTTCAAAATCTACGCCCCTGCCAAGGCTCATAGCAAAACAGATGTCATGATTCATGTGGTAGAAGAGTCTGTGCTGTTTCTGGGTGACAATGTGTTAAGCGGCCGGCTTCCGAGCATGGACGATGCCAGCTTTCGTGGCAACGCAAAAGCCTGTGCGATTGCGATTGAAATTCCGGCAAAACAGTTTGTACCCGGCCACGGCAAAACCAGCGATGTCAGTATCGTCAAACAATTTAAACAGTATATTGAAACCGTCTATAGTCAGGCCAGCCAGCATTATAATGCGGGTTTAAGTGACTTTGAGATGAAACCTCAGATTCTTAAAAAGCTAACAGCCTTCCATCACTGGGTTGGTTTTCACGATGATGTTGGCCGCCATATCAGCCTGGCGGTACTGGAAGCCGAAGCGGCCGCGTTTGAATAAGCGTGGCGTTAAGCCGCAGCCGCCTTTATGCCCAATCGAATTCGACGGGATATAGTTTTTCTTTCGTTTTATCAAAGGCTTGCCAGTGTTCAGCATACGTTTTAGCGGTTATCGGGTGGCGCCGCTGTGGGGCTATCTCAGCCAGTGGCCAGAGCACAAAGGCATTGTCTAAAATTTCGCCTCTGGGGATTTCAAGGCCATTTTCTTCAGTTATCAAATCATCATAAAGCAGCAGGTCAAGGTCCAGTGTTCTCGATGAAAAACGGGGGCCACTGCGATCACGGCCATTTTTATCTTCTATTGCATGCAACTGTCGAGAAATGCTTAATACCGGCTCACTGGACTCAAACGAGACCACCAGATTGTAAAAATCATCGCCTTCAAAACCGACCGCCTGACTTTGATACACCGAAGACAACTGCAGCTCGCCAAAGGCCTGGCGCATATCATTAATGCCTTTGCGGATACTGGTTTCTTTATCAATGTTACTGCCGACGCTGATATAGACTTTGCTCACGTTAGAACTTATCGCCTCTTTCTATCACCACGCCAACTGATTTTGAGCCTCTCAGCGCACCGGGCTTGTTCAGGGTAAGGCGCAACCAGGGCACATCAAATTCATCTCTGACGATACGGGCGACTTCTTCTGCCAGCTTTTCCACCAGCTCAAAGCTGCTTTGCTCGACAAAAGAGATAATGCGCTTACCGACTTCTTTATAATTGAGCGTGTCATCTATCTGATCAGAACCGGCTGATTTTGCAATATCAGTCCCCATTTCCAGATCAATACTGATGGTTTGTTTGATTTCACGCTCCCAGTCATAGATACCAATAACTGTTTCTATCTCTAACCCGCGTATAAATATGATATCCATAGTGCCTTTTCTTAAGTGCCGTTTTAATTTAATTGAACCGATATACAGTGCCGCACTATAACCATTCAGGCGGATATTGACCAGATATTGGTCTAAATGAAAGTTTTTCTCCCATTATTATCTGTAATCGGCTTGCGGCAAGGCACTGTTTCCGGTATTATTCCGCCTCTTTCGTGAACCAGATTCTGACCTTTGGAGAATCCAAATGGCTAAAGTATGCCAAGTGACCGGTAAAAAACCGATGTCAGGTAACAATGTATCGCATGCAAAAAACAGGACACGACGTCGTTTCTTGCCTAATATCCACTCTCATCGTTTTTGGGTTGAGAGCGAGAACCGTTTTGTGCGTTTAAAAATATCAGCTAATGGTATGCGCATTATCGATAAAAAAGGCATTGACGTAGTCTTAAAAGACCTGCGCCAACGCGGTGAAAAAGTTTAAGGAACCATTATGAGAGATAAAATCAAACTGGTCTCTTCAGCCGGTACTGGTCATTTCTACACAACGACCAAGAACAAAAAAACCATGCCTGAAAAGATGGAAATCAAAAAGTTTGACCCGCGCGTTCGTCAATACGTAATGTATAAAGAAGCTAAAATCAAATAAGCTTTCTTAAGCCGTCACTCTTTTAATAAAAAAGCCTGCTTTGCAGGTTTTTTTATGCCTATGACTATTGCCTTAAAATACTCTAAACTCCATTCTCATAAATTTTTTTGAGGCATATTTAAGTGTCTGAAGTTTTTGTCGGGCGACAGCCTATCTATAATCGCCAGCTGGGTGTCTACGCCTATGAACTACTGTTTCATTCCAGTGACGCCGCTAACTCAAACACTGTCGTTTCAGCTGATGATGCGACCTCGCAAACTATTATTAATACGTTTATAGAGATAGGGCTCGAAAATATCGTTGGTACTAGCAATGCCTGTATCAACCTGACAAAATCCTTTTTGTTACAAGAAGACAGGCTGCTCATCCCCAGCAAACAGATTATTCTTGAAATCCCTGAAAACACACCGGTCACCGAGCAACTGATAGACGCGGTTAGCCGCTTACATCAGCAGGGTTTTGTTTTTGCGCTTGATGATTATATATACAACCCGGCTCACAAGGCCTTGATCGAAATTGCCTCTATAATCAAAATCAATATCGCCGCACTGACAAAAGCAGAAGTAGAAGAGCACGTCACACTTCTCAGGCCTTTTAATAAAAAACTGTTAGCCGACAAGGTGCAAACGCTCGACGACTATGACTTCTGCATGGCTCTCGACTTTGACTACTTCCAGGGGTACTTTCTGAGCCGGCCACGCATTATCAAAAGTCCCTCACTGCCGCAAAGCAAAATAGCGATTATGAACATACTGGCCTTATTACAAAATCACGAGTCTGATATTGATAAAATCAATGAAGCCATTAGCGCGGACGCAACCATCAGTTATAAAATTTTAAAACTAATGAACTCTGCTTTTTTTAGTTTTGACACGACGATTGATTCTATCAAACAGGCTTTATTATTAATGGGCCGGCAAAAGCTTTCGAGCTGGGCGTCAATGAGCGCCTTAAGCCAGCTCAATGACCAGCCCGCCGAAAAACTTCACATTGCAATGATCAGAGCCAAGATGTGCGAACTGCTGGCAAAAGAATCCAGGCTACAGCCGGTTGAAAATTATTTTACCACCGGTTTGTTTTCAGCACTCGACATTCTGATGGGCGCATCACTTATCAGCCTATTAAAGCCGCTGCCCATCAGTGATGATTTGCGACTTGCCATCACTCAAAAAAAGGGCATCATGGGATACGCTCTTGACTGTACGCTGGCTTATGAAATATCCGACTGGCAAAACGTGAAGTTTCTGAATTTAAGCAAGGATGAAATCTCCCGCTGCCACCTTGAAGCGGTCAAATGGACAGCGCTGATCATGAAAACAATCTGACTCAGATTTTAGTTCCTTCCGTTTCATTTAAAATATTTTGGAATATTTTTAGCTTTAAAGCGTCATACATAGACAGTTAACGTTAATTTTCATGGTGATAACCGGGTTTACCCGTAGCGCACTAGCCGCCACCATGAAGCCTACATGGAGTTACTGCTAATGACCGTTAAGACATGCATCAATGCCAGAGCATTTTTTTATTTTCTCACTCTTTTTTTCTGCTGCCCGCTCATCGCTCAAACCGTGTCTGCAGAAGAGGCCATTGCCTCATTAGACCAGCAGCTTAAGAGCCAGCCGCATAACGCAGAGCTGCTGATGAAAAGAGCACACTTATTATTTCAAAGCAACCAGCATCAGGCATCAGTTGCTGACTACACTCAGGTTATTGAACTGCAGCCGGCAAACTTTCAGGCCTATTTTGGTCGTGGCATGGCACTGGGTCGTCTCGGCAAAGTGCAGCAAGGCATTGATGATATGTCTGTTTTTATTAAACACAAGCCAGATGATTCTGTCGCCTATACCAAACGTGGCGTACGCTACTTATGGCTGGGTGACAATCAGCGGGCAGAAAAGGATTTCAGATTCGCCATTTCACTGAACCCAAAGAATGCAGAAGCCCATGATGACCTCGGTGTCATTCTGGCGCAACAAGGCAAACAAAAACAGGCCATCAGTCATTTTCTAAAAACCATTGAATACGAACCCAGTTATCAAAAAGCCTATCACAATCTTGCCCTCACCTATTATATCTATGACAACAACCAGGCAGCGCTCGAGTTTGTCAACAAAGCGCTGGCTTTATCTGCCGATTCAAAAGACACGGTTATTTTAAAAAGTGAAATACTCAAGTCTCTTGGCCAGTTACAACAGGCAGAAGCGTTAAGAGAACATGCTGACTTTTTGCCTGACGGCAACTGGTCAGAATCAATGGCCATTCAATAACCAGGAGCAGGATAATGAAGTTTTTAAGTTTATTTTTTTTTATTTCTCAGATACTGTTCAGTTTTAATTTATCTGCATCAAATAACAATTCTCTTCAGACAAATAAAAACACCGTCAACCAGTGGAATCAGTTTGTTGACAACATTTATCAGCTGCATTTAAAACAAAAAGACCAGAGACAGATAAAAACACTCCGCCGCAGTGGCAGCTATCACAAGCTGCCTGACTTTTTTCAGGAAGTTAAGTTCGTTGATAAAACCAGCAATACTTTGCTCAGTAAAATTGAATGGGAAAGCCGGCAGCCTGATAAAATTCACAGCATCGAAGTTTATATTCATGACAATGAAAACAAACTTATTCGCGAATATTCTGCCAGTTATTTACCCAATTTTCGCAACGCGCCCTACCAGACCTTCATCAACCTGCACCATTACAGCCGCTCGGTTCACAGTTTTCGCCAGTATGATGCATCTGACAACCTGATTTATGAAGTTTGTCGGTCGCTGCATGACAACAAAAAACTGTTTGAACACGATGACTATGAAATACCGGATAATTTTAAGCAGGGCATAGGCAAAGACAATATCTACCGCCAGTGTTTTCAACAGCTACCCCGTTCTGCTGCGTTACACCTGCCGCCTCACTGAGCCACTGTGATAGCCGGTCGTGTTAACAGCAAGTTGCCAAGCCGGTCTGTCTCGGCTTGCCAGCCGCCCTTAATATAACTACTGGCTACCGTCTCCAGCACTAAAGCCGGGCCTTTTATACACTGCCCGGCACCCAGCTTTTCTCTGTGATAAACGTTGGCCTGTTCTTTTTCACCATGCAAGCTAACGACAGAGCTTGCATTAGACTCAAAGCGTTTTAACGGCGGCAATTTAAAATCGACTGCTTTGCCTTCGAGTTTAACCCGAAGAGTGACCAGCTCGAGTTTTGTTTTCATGCGATGGCCATATCGCTGCTGGTGCTGCTGATGAAATGCCTGCGCCACAGCTTTTAAACCACTCCATTTAACAGACAAACTGAAACTCTGACCACTATAACAGACATCGACGCTGACACTGATTAACGGCGGCTCGCCTGAGAGCTCCGAGCTGATCTGCTGATGGGCTTCAGCAACCAGGTTTTGCACTGCCGTATTGATGATTTCATCGCTGCAATCGTCAAAGGTTTTATTGATGCTATGAGACATTTCACGGGATGGCACCGCAACCAGCATTCCCAGCGCCGACAACACACCGCCATGTACCGGAATCAAGGCTTTATGCATATTCAGCGCCTCTGCCAGTTCGCAGATATGCAAACCACCGGCGCCGCCAAACGAAACCAGGTTGAAATCTTTAGGGTCATCACCGCGCTGTATCGACATTACCCTTAAGGCTTGCACCATATGCTCATTGGCGACCCGGATAATGCCTGTCGCCGCCTGTTCCAGACTCACGTCCAGCGCTCTGGCAATCGATGACACGGCTTTGATCGCGGCTTTTTTATCAATCGATAAATAGCCGCCCAAAGCCTGTTGCTGAGGAATTCTGCCAAGCACAACGTTAGCATCTGTGACCGTCGCCTGTTCGCCGCCGTTGCCGTAACAGGCAGGGCCCGGGCTGGCGCCTGCTGATGCCGGGCCGACCAATAACATGCCGCCGCCATCAACCCGCGCAATTGATCCACCGCCGGCACCAATTGTATGCATATCAACCATCGGCACCGCGACAGGAAAGCCGGCTATCTTGCCTTCTGAGGTCAGCTCGATCTGATCTTTTATCAATGCCACATCTGTTGAAGTGCCGCCCATGTCAAAACTTAATAACGCCCTGCTGTTATTTTCAGCCGCAACAAACTCAGCGCCTTTTAAGCCAGCTGCCGGGCCTGACAATAATAGATTGACAGCATGCTCAGCGGCCTGACTGACCGAGATTGTACCCGCGCAGCTTTGCATGATTGTAATATTTGCATCTGGCAGCGCCTGTTCCAGTCTGGTTAAATACCGTTTCATCAACGGCCCGACGTAGGCATTGAGGCAGGTCGCCATGCCGCGCTCATACTCGCGCCGTTCATTCAGAACAGCCGAGGAACGACTGACAAAATAATGAGCCGACAGTCGCTTTTCGATGCGCTTTTCTTCTGCATCATCCAGAAACGAAAACAATAAATTAATCGCCACTGCCTGCGGTTTTAACTGATGAATGCTTTCAAGCAATTCATCCAGCTGCTGATCCGTCATCTGCTGTAATGTGTTACCCTGGGCAGATACACGAGACGGCACATCAACACAATCTTCAGCGGCAATAAAAAAAGGTTTTGCGACAGGCTGCAGCTGGTACAGCTCTGCTCTTGCCTGCCGGCCGATCAGAATAACGTCTTTCAGACCCTGGTTGGCAATATAGACCGTTTTTACACCCTTCGCTTCTAACACCGCATTGGTAGCTACCGTTGAACCATGAATCAACTGAAATTGTTGGCCACGGCGTATCCCTAATGCCTCTATTCCCTGGAGTATGGCTTTTTCCGGTGCATCCGGTGTTGATAAAACTTTATGAGTGCGTATGCTGTTACCATCAAAATATACAAAGTCTGTGAACGTACCGCCAGTATCAACACCTAACCACATATAAGGAATACCTTTAAAATTTATACAGCACACCGCTTGTAGCTCCGCTTAGACCTCAGGCGGGTGTTTTAAAGAAATTAACTTGAAATCATTTTCAAACAACGAATAATACACATCTATGTCTAAAACAACATTAATTAAAGCAACCGGTATTGATCGCTACTACGGCAACAGCCATGCCGTTAAAAATCTCGACTTAGAACTCAATGTCGGTGACATTCTGGGTTTTCTGGGCCCCAATGGCGCCGGCAAATCCACCACCATGCAAATCATTAGCGGCACGCTTGCGCCTGATGCCGGCCAGATTATGATTAACGGCTTTGACCTGGTTGAGCAACCGACACTGGCAAAACAGCAGCTCGGCTACTTGCCTGAACAACCGCCGCTATACAAAGAACTAACCGTTAATGAATACCTTCACTACTGTGCACAACTTCGCAATATAAACAAAGACTCAATCTTGTCGGCACTAGACACAGCCAAACAGCGCTGCGGGCTCAGCGACGTTGGCCAGCAATTAATCAACAGCCTTTCCAAAGGTTTTCAGCAGCGCGTTGGAATCGCTCAGGCAATTATTCATAACCCTGCGGTGATCATCCTTGATGAACCGACGGTGGGCCTGGACCCGATCCAAATACAGGAAATACGCCAGCTTATTATCGAACTGGGCCAGCATCACGGCATCATTTTATCAACTCATATTTTGCCAGAAGTTCAGGCCGTCTGTAACCGGGTGCAGATTATCCGCCAGGGCCAGCTGGTTTTTAACAGTGATATGAGCAGTATCGAAGCAAGCCATCACAACCAGCAGCTTGAGCTGCAGTTTAAACACAATGCCGATGCCTCTTTATTAGAAAATATTGCCGGCATCCTTGGCGTAGAAAAAATCTCAGAGCAGCTGTTTTCTATTCAACTTTGTGAGGATGAAGACGATGCTGCACGTGCCATCAACAGCCTGCTAACTACCGTGATACAGCAAAACTGGGGACTGGTTAGATTTTCTCCCGGCGTGCGCAGCCTTGAACAGATTTTCATAGAACTGACCACCAGCGACAGCAATAACTCAGACCAGAGTGATGCCGGCCTGACGGCAAAGGAGACAGCGGCATGATATTTTCAATTGCCTTTCGCGAGTGCCGATCGTTGTTCATGTCACCTCTCGCCTGGACTGTTCTTGCGGTCGTACAGTTTATTTTAGCCTGGATTTTCTTCGCCCAGATTGATAATTTTTTTGCTTTACAGCCCCAGTTACAGTCATTAAAAAGCGCGCCCGGTGTCACCGATCTGGTGGTCGCTCCCTTGTTTAATATCACCAGCATTGTTCTGTTGATGGTTTCACCGTTAATGACAATGCGACTGATCAGTGAAGAAAGGCGATCCGGCACGATTCAGTTATTAATGTCATCGCCGGTCAGCATGACTCAGATCGTGCTCGGTAAATACCTCGGAATGATGATATTTTTTACGGTGTTTATTTTTCAGATTAGCCTGATGCCACTGTCATTATTTATGGGTACCGAGTTAGATGTGGGTAAATTGCTGGCCGGCTTTTTATCGATATTTTTGTTAATTTCCGCCTTTGTCGCCGCCGGACTCTATCTTTCCAGCCTGACCGACAATCCCAGCGTTGCCGCCGTCTCTACTTTTGG
>JAOUKT010000107.1 GCA_029882395.1 Gammaproteobacteria bacterium | reverse complement strand
GTCCACAGTTGAAACATACTCAACCTCTTTTAATGACTTTTTGATCTCTTTAACCGTGTTAAATAATAAAATTCCATCGCTAAAATCATGCCAGATAGTATCTGTAAGGCTTTCTTCGCTGATAAGATAACAAAGTTTACTGGCATTTCTGCTGTCGAGATAATATTGAGCCAGTTCTTTCGTTTTGAAAGCTATATGCGGAAACTTCTCCAGCAGTGATACCCGTGCTAATCCATCGGCAATTTTCGTACCGCGAAGATCAGGAGCATGGCAGGCAATAAAATACAGCATGGTTAGATTACAGTTCTGGTTTTGAGCAGTTTAAATTTTATGAGATTTTCCTTAAGAAAGTCTTATAACACGTTAATTATTATTAATAATCGCTTAAAATAGGCGAAAATTCCAAGGTTTTAGTGATAATCTGTCCCAATTCTTAAATAAAAGGTTACATATCATCAAAAAACATCAGACTTTGCAAAATACCCAGCCTGAATTCATGAAACTGAGAACGCATCTTGAAAACGTCATTATCGGCCAGGATGCATTAGTTGATCGCTTATTAATATCAGTGCTGACAGGTGGTCACCTGCTGCTTGAAGGGCCACCGGGTCTGGCTAAAACAACAGCGGTTAAAGCCATTGCCGGCGGAGTGCATGCCAGTTTTCAGAGAATTCAGTTTACCCCTGATTTAATGCCCGCTGATTTAACCGGTGGTGAGATTTATAACCCTGATACACATCAATTCGATTTTATTAAAGGCCCTGTCTTCAACCAGATCATACTTGCCGATGAGATCAACAGAGCGCCGCCTAAAATTCAGTCTGCACTGCTTGAGGCAATGCAGGAACACCAGGTAACAGTAAACGGCATTACCAGAGACTTGCCGGATCTGTTTTTAGTCATGGCAACACAGAACCCGCTGGAACAAAGTGGTACATATCCCCTTCCCGAAGCACAGTTAGATCGTTTCTTGCTGCATGTGAAGCTGGACTATCCCACAGCAGACAATGAATTACTGATTTTGCAAAAAGACCGCCAGAATAATCTGCAGGCTAAGCCAAGCAGCGACAGTTCAGAAACGACGACACGGCTCACACCGGACGATGTTTTACAGGCACGCTCAACGGTTGCCAACACCTTCATGGATGAACAGCTTGAAAAATATATTGTTGAAATCGTCACCTCTACCCGCAATATAAAAGTCATCAGTGATGAGTATTCAGGCTTTATCGAATACGGTGCCTCGCCGCGTGCCTCGCTGGCTTTATACAAGGCCGCCAGTGCCATGGCCTATATCAACGGAAGAGACTATGTGATCCCGGAAGATATTCAGGAAGTGGCAGCAGATACCTTGCGGCACCGCATTATTCTTAATTTTAATGCCACCGCTGAAGGCGTATCTAAAGATGATTTAATCGCCGGGATTTTAAATAACATTGCAGTGCCTTAACATCAGCAGGCTCAAGCTAAATTACGTTTTACAGAATATATGAATAATTATTTTAGTTCATTGCTACAAAAGCTCTTCCAGGCGCCAGCGGATACACAGGTGATTATCAATAATGATGATCTAAAACGTTTTTATAAAAAAGCCTGCTCATCTTCAGCCCGTCAAAGACCACAAGTTTCCAGCAAGGAACGTTTGTCAGGCGAGAAAGCATCTTCAAGCAACGGTCGCGGCATGGACTATAGTGAAAGCCGGACTTATATCAGCGGCGATGATACCCGGCTTATTAACTGGAAACAGTCGGCTAAAAGCGGGGAATTAATCACTAATAAATATTATCAGGAAAATGAAAATATCGATTATATCTTGCTGGACCTGAGAGCTGGCATGCTCTTTGGAACACGTACACAGCCAAAAGCTGCGCTGGCTATAAAGCTGGCTATCGTTTCGACGCTGGCCTCAATAAAACAAGGCCAATCAGTCTGTGTGATAGCGCTGGAAAACAAGTTAAAGCCCAGCAAGGTGATGAGTTCTTTTGATCAGGCAATGCGTTATTTTAACCTTGTGTCGGCAAAAAATCGTAGCAACCAGCGGCCTGATCAGCCGGCTTTATCCAGTTCGTTGAAATACCTGCAAGCATTAAAAGCCGAACACGCTTCAGTTTCCGTAATATCTGACTGCAATGACCTGACCGAAAATGATACGGCCATGATAAAGAACCTGTCATCAGTTAACCGCATGCGGGTATTCAGAATTCAGGATCAAATCGAAATTACACTGCCGGATATATATCCGCTCAATTACCAGAGCACATCTGGCAAGCAGTCAGTCAGTATCACCAGCAAAACACAACTTAAGCATTACCAGAACACAATAAGCAGCGCTAATAAAAAAATACGCGACCTGATAAACAGTCTGGATCTGCCGGTTACCTATCTTAGCAATCAAGTGACCGATGAAGAGATATTTACACAGCAGATGATCTTATGAAAACCGATGCTGTTCCTGTCTTAAATATGCCGCCCTTTCTGAGCGCAGCTGAAGATAATACGAACATGCTGTTATATGGCGTGATTGTCATGGGCTGCCTGCTAGTGGTTTTATTTTTAATGTTGCGTCGGATAAAAAAACTGTTCTCTCTTTTTTATATATACCAGGACCTGAAAAAAGAGCGTATCACGGCGCGTCAGGCAGCCTATGCAATTTCAAAACAGACAACTGATCAGACGGCATTAGCCGACCTAAAGATGCCTGCTGATGATTTAAACTTAATAAGCTCACTAAAGTATATGAAAGCATTCAATGCGGATAAAATGTTATTATTGAACTGCATCAAACGGCTGATGCGTCTGGCCTTATCAGGTAAATATTAATGCCTGTATACTTCGAGCAGCCCTACTGGTTTATGGCTTTCCCGGTCATGATCGTGATTTATTTGATTCTGTCCAGACTTACAAGGCTTGCAAAAAAAACAAATAGTCTGCACATGATTTCAGTTTATTTACCCTCTTTTACTGATGATGCAATCAATGCCACAACACAAAGACATAAAACAGACTGGATAAACTGGCTGCTGTTACTGTTAATGATCACTGCGCTTGCGCAACCTGTTAGCAGGGAAAAGAAAGAGACCGTTCCCGATAGCTTAAGAGACATTATCTTTGTGATCGATACATCGGTAGGCATGTCGATACGCGATTACACGCTTGAATCTGACACTATCGACAGGTTAACGCTATTGAAGGCCGTGCTTACAAATTTCATCGGCAGCCTCGAAGGCAACCGCATTGCCCTTATGCTGTATGCTGACGAAGCCTATTCATTGATACCTCTTACACGTGACAAAACACTGCTGAATCACGGCATTAACAGGATTCAAATGGCTACGGCTGGCCGACAAAACAACCTGAGCAATGCACTGATCAGCGTTATCAATCAATATGACTTTTCGGTAAAGAAACCATCCATCGTGGTTTTGTCCCAGGGAGCCAATATTGAAGGCGTCATCAGTCCCCATGATGTCGCGAAAGATTTTAAAGAAAAGAACATTAAGCTTCACTTCATTGGGCTTGGTTCCCGCCAGCAAAAACATGATGATAAAAGCAAGCTGATATTTGACGCAATTGATATGAAACTATTACAGTCAATGGCAGCAACCACAGGCGGAGAGTTTTTCTGGGCTGGTGAATCAGCCAGTTTAAATTCAATACTCGCGGCGATAAAAGACACTGAGAGCATTGATGTACAGAAGGCTGACTATTACCTGCTGACAAACTTTTATATGTATAGTCTTTATGCGGTAGTTTTTATTTCAGTTCTTATTCATTTATTAAATCTTCTACAGCGTCGCCGCCAATGAATTTCAGTGACCTGCCTGATGTTATAGAGTTGCGCCAGCCATTATGGCTATTGCTTTCACTTATTCCGTTTGTCTTTTTGTTTCTGCATTACCTGCAGGCTCAATCACAGCTGCCCGGTTCTCATTTCGATAACAACATGCGCTACTGGTATATACACCAACAACCGTCATTATTATTTCAGCAACGCCAATCATTTATTATTGAAATTCTATTCTGGCTGGCCTTTAGTCTTTCCCTGGCCGGGCCAGAGTATGCAGAAAGCCAAAACCACAGCGTTAACAAACATGGCGATATATTTTTAGTGGTACTCGATGCCTCCGCTTCAATGAATAGCAGAGATGAGCAGCCCAGTCGTTTGTTACGCGCCAAATCAGAGATTTTATTATTATCAGATAAATTAAAACCTGCCGACAGGCTCGGCGTTCTGCTGTTTTCAGGCTCAAGCCATCTGTTGTTTCCGCCAACGGCCGACAGGCAGGCAATCGATTTCTTTGTGCAACAGATCCGGGGGAATTTACTGCCTGTTGCCGGCACGAACATTATTTCTGCCCTGGCTGAAACCAGGTCACAGCTGGCTCTATTTGATGACACAATGGCTAAATACGTGATACTGATATCAGACGGTGACATTGACAATGAAGAGATCGTTTTGGAAAAAATATCCGGGCTGAAATTAAACCTGGCTGTTAACA
>JAOUKT010000059.1 GCA_029882395.1 Gammaproteobacteria bacterium | reverse complement strand
GAAACCGAACCGCTGAAAACGTTACGCACCTATCGCATGAGAGATAATAAAGTTTATTTTGGACAGAATGTCATTGCTGATAACATAGGCCAGATAAATACAGGCATGGCTGTTGAAGTGCTGGAGTGAGGCAGAGGCTAAAGGACAGATGAGTAGTCGCTACAATAATCAATGGATAATACTTTGGAACGAAGTTTTGAGAAGATTTAGTAATACAGAGTTTATAGATAAAGCATGTATTGTGTGGCTATACAATGCGATGCTGTTGATGTGTGTGATGTTCAGTGCGCCTGTTTATGCCAAACAGCCACTAACAATTTTATCGTCAGATAATGCTGAAAGCAGGGCTAATAATTCATTTATTTTTATTCCGGAAAACAAAAAAATTCTGCAGGGTATTAAGCGCGATGCCGGCAAAAAATATTTAAAACCACAGGTGCCGTTTGTAGTGGATCTTCCGGTATCGGTTAAAGATACGGCATTAGTACAGTGGCATATTATAACCAGTAAGCTGGATTACGGCGAGATCAACGTCTTATCAGATTTTCATATGGAAAAGGTTAAATCCGATGGTGAAGTTATCTGGAGCTCTGAAATTTTACGTAATGATACGGCTGACAGAACGCGTCTTGTTTTTAAACCCCAACCGCTGGCGCACTATCCCGGCATATATAAAAGGGGCAGGGGTACTGATGGCAAACGGAGAAATAAAGGCGGCGGTACCGTTGCTATAGATTTTAGAAAATTTAACCCGAGAATTTCATATTATATCGAGGCCGTTGTCACGGACTTAGAAAAACAGGCATTGATTCAGTATACCGGCAAGATAGCGATGGATAATAAGGACATGATCCGTCAGGAATATATCAACCATTATAATATCAACCGTTATGGTCGTGGCGAGAATGGAAATATACCGGTGCCAAAACGTGATGAAATAACGAAAACGCCCTCAGTAAATATCCATCTGTTGGGTAATTCATTATCAGAAAGCAGTTATGGCCTGATGATCGATGATGGTGTTGCGAGTATTGCAGGTCTTGTTGTTGATCTTTATGAGCAGACTAAGAATAAATATAAAAAATCAAAAAAGAAATTCTTTGATCTGAACAAGCGTGAGCTGAAAATACCCGATACTAAATTATGGCTAAGTGGTGGCTGGAGAAACCCGGAAAGGAATGAATGGTTTAGTAATGCGCTGAACGGTATACATCAGCGGGGCGGGGCGATTGATCTGGTGGCTAATGTGCCGCATAGTGATAAACGTTCAGCAATTATTTACTGGTTTTTATGGAATGCCCTGGAAAATCAGAATTATATAAAAGCCTTTTGGCAGCTGGAGGCGCATGGTCGCGCCATGACCACAAAAGAATACACGGAAGATATTGAGCCGGTTAATGGAATCCCCGATGCTTTTGATAAAGCAGATCATATTCACATTAATATAAAGTATGACTAATTATGGCTAGATTATTACTGGTATTTGTTTTTTTATTTCCGTGTTATGCCGCCGCTTCTGTATTTGAAGATGCGTATAGTATGTCGGCGCGTGGCTTTACCAGGGAGGCAAATCGTGTGGCGTTTTACGCCAAAGAAGAAGTCAGGCTGGATAAAGAGCAGCAAGACAAAGAGTTGAGCTATCTGACAGTAAAGTTAGCTGGCTTTGAGACCGGTCAGGTAAATAACCCGGTCTACTGGTTTGTAAGAGGCTTGCATGCGAGAAACATGGCAAGCTTTTATCAGCAGTCAGCTCAGAAAGACAGGGTAGCTGAAAACATTGAGGCTAAAAACAAATATTACCAGACGGCAATGGAGCTGGACAAAAGTGCGCAGCCACACTTATCGGCTACCGCCTATGCCGTAATGAAACCAGGCCTGCCGGATGAGTTAAAACAGTACGCGATTGAAACTGAACTAAATCGCGGTGGCAGTGGTGAAAATGAATCCTATTACTGGTATTTGCACTGGAGCAATATTAATGCCCTGTCCCAGCAAAAGCGTTTTGATGAGGCTCAGCGGGCAGTCGATAGAATGCAGAAAGAATTACGCGACAAGGGGCTTGAAGACAGCGCCTATTTAAGTCTGTTAAAAAAAGCTGAGGCCGAGGTTGTCGAAAATAAAACACGTGACCAGACAAAAAACAAAGCCAGCAGACTTCAGAAACATGATGATGAAAAAACTTCGGGCTTTATTGCAGAGTATATTTTTTATCTGGTTTGGTTTGCGATGTTTCTGGCGGCAGTCGTTGTTATATTCATATATTACCTGTATGAAAAAAAGCGCAAAGAAAAATAAATGTCGCTCCGGTTATATTGGTGTCAAATGAGTGTCGTGATAGTCAAATTAGTCATGGGGTTGGCATGGTGAATAATGTTTTTTTTTGCTATGAGTGCTGTTTGTTATGTCACGTTTGACGCTTTATTCAATTATAGAGACGCCACTGCATCCGGATCTGTCGGCGGTATATAAACAGTTTGCAATCGATGAATATAAATTTAATTCTATGCGTAAGGCTATCGCTTATCTGAAAAACAAGTTGCCGGACATTATAGTAGCAGACTTTATATACGGTTATGGCAGTAATTATGCCGGCGCCAATGTATGCAATCTTGATGTTTTTTTGCGTAGTCTTGAGCCGTATGGCAAAGAGTCAAAAATAATTGTACTGGTTGATAAAGAAGAGCAGGAGTTTGTGGTAAAGCTGCATGAGCTGTTCCCGCTTTCAATGGCGCTGCTTTATCCGGTTAAGCCGGAGCATATGCAGACAGTATTAAAAGAGTTAGGCTACTGATATGAAAATCTGGATTGATGCGGATGCCTGCCCGAATGTTATTAAAGAGATTTTATACCGGGTTGCCAAAAGAGCAAAGGTGACGATAACCTTTGTGGCTAACCAGTATATAAAAACACCCGCTTCGCCATTTTTAAAGTCATTGCAAGTGCCCGGAGGCTTTGATGTTGCCGACGATGAGATCGTCCGCCAGCTTGACAAAGGTGATCTGGTTATTACCGCTGACATTCCACTGGCAGATGAGGTTATCGAAAAGGGTGGTTATGCACTCAGTCCCCGGGGTGAGCTTCTTACCAAAGAAAATATAAAGCCAAGACTGCAGGTCAGGGACATGATGGAGGCTGTGAGGAATTCGGCTGTAGACATCTCAGGCGGACAAGCCGCTTTTGGTCAAAAAGATAAACAAAGCTTTGCAAATGCCTTAGACCGCTTCGTTGCCAGGCACCATAAGAGCGAATCATAATCACAATGCGCAGGCTGTTCATTTATCTTTATCTGTCGTTGTCTATGACTTTGTTTTCGAGTCTGGCCTGGGCATCAGCCAGTACCGGTTTTAAGGTTGCCGTGGCCAGTAACTTTGTCAGTACTTTAAAGAAACTACGCATGGATTACGAACACAGGACAGGCAAAACGTTTTCAATAAGCCAGGCTTCGACAGGTAAGTTATACGCACAGATAATACACGGCGCGCCCTATGATATTTTCTTTTCAGCCGATTCACGAAGGCCGGCTTTATTAGTCCGCCAGGGGCTAGCTTATGAGCCGGCTGTTTATGCGCAAGGCCAGTTGATGTTAATCACCAGAAAAGGGCCAGGGGATTTGTGTAACGAAGACATCGATCAAGTGTTGCTAAAAAAGCGTTTTAAAAAGCTTGCTATTGCTAACCCAAAAACAGCACCCTATGGCATTGCTGCTGAGCAGTTCATCAATGCGCATGGAAAATGGAATGAGCTATCCAGGCAGCTGGTCAGGGGAGAGAATGTGCTGCAGGCATTTCATTTTGTAACTTCCGGCAATGCGGATGCGGGTTTAATTGCAAAATCATTACTGATCGACTTTCAAAATTCGCGCCGCTATTGTCAGTGGCAAGTGCCGCGCCAGTTGTATCAGCCAGTGAAACAGGAAATGGTGGTTTTAAAAAGCACAAAAAAGCGGCAGCTTGTTCAGTCGTTTTATGACTATATGAAATCTGCGGATGCGAAAGCAATAATTAAAAAGAGTGGTTATTTTGTTGAATAGAACGGCTGTTAGCTGATCGTGGCATTTACCGAACTGGGTCCTTTATGGTTAACCATTAAACTGGCTGTCATCACGACTTGTCTACTGCTGCTGATTGGTACACCTATAGCCTGGTGGCTGGCCACAACGCGCATGAAGGTGAAACCGTTGGTTGAGGCTCTGGTGGCATTGCCCATTGTTTTGCCGCCTACGGTGATGGGTTTCTATTTGCTGATTTTACTGAGTCCGCAAGGTACGCTCGGCAGTTTCTGGGTTGATGTCACCGGCCATGCGCTGACATTTAATTTCATTGGTCTGGTCGTTGCATCGGTTCTTTATAGTTTTCCCTTTGTCGTGCAGCCTTTGCAGAGTGCTTTTGAATCGGTTGGCCGTGATCTGATGGAAGCGGCGCATACACTCGGTGCAAAACCAGTCGATGCCTTTTTTAGTGTTGCCGTGCCGATGGCTAAAAGGGGTTATTTGACGGCGATTGTTTTAGGCTTTTCGCATACCCTGGGTGAGTTCGGTGTTGTGTTAATGATTGGCGGCAACATCCCCGGCGAGACACGTTTAATATCGATTGCCATTTATGATCATGTTGAGAGTCTGGAGTATTCGCAGGCGCATACCTTGTCTTTGATTCTTTTAAGTTTTGCTTTTACATCTATGCTCATGATGTACATCATCAATCACCGCAGCAGGTCGTGAAAATGACAGTTACAAATATGTGTTCTTTGACGGTGAACAAAGGAGAGTTTGAACTGCAGGTGGATTTTGAAATACCGGACAAAGGTGTGCTGGGTATTTTTGGGCATTCCGGTTCAGGCAAAACAACGCTGCTGCGTTGTCTCGCCGGGCTGGAAAAAAAAGCGCGGGGCAGCATTGTTTTTAACGGCGATAACTGGCTAAATGACAGAAAACATAGTTCATCACAGTCGAGAAATATTGGCTATATTTTTCAGGACAGCCGGTTGTTTGTGCACCTGTCGGTTTTAAAAAATCTTGAATATGGCATGCGACGTTCGGCTGCAATGCATGATAATAATATGCCGTCTCTGTTACAGCTGCTTAATATTGCTCATCTGCTTGAGAGAATGCCTGAGTCATTATCGGGTGGCGAAAAACAGAGGGTAGCTATAGCACGCGCATTACTAAAAAAGCCGCAGTTGTTGCTGATGGATGAGCCGATGGCATCTCTGGATGATACGCATAAAAATGAGATCATGCCATATCTGGAATGCCTTCATGAGAAACTCAGTATTCCGATAATCTATGTTAGCCATAGTCTTCAGGAAGTTTCCAGACTTTGTGATAAAGTGCTGGTGCTGGAGTCCGGTAAAATAATTTATAATAATGATATTTCTCATGCTTTGTGCTCAGCCGGTTCTCCGTTGTTAAAAACAGAAAGTGCGGTTGCTGTGCTTAATGCGAGAGTATCTGATGTCGATGCCGAGTATTTTCTATCCACAGTGAGCACTGAAAATGGCACACAACTGCAGGTAAAAGGGGCGCATGAAAAGGGGCGCATGTTGCGCTTGCGCATAAATGCCGCCGATGTCAGTGTATGCAAATCAAGGGCCTCTGATAGCAGTATTTTGAATATTCTGCCAGCAAAAGTATTGATGCTTGTTGAGCAGACAGAAAGCGAGGTATTGCTGCAACTGTCAGTTAATAAGGATGTTTTTCTGTCAAGGATATCAAAAAAATCGTTCAGCGATTTAAATCTGGAACCGGGGACAGATGTCTTTATTCAGATCAAAGGCATCATTCTGCAGTCCGCTATGCCTTAATAATGTGCTGCCAGATTTATCTGGTACTGCTGGGGTGAAACCGATTTAATAATGCGGTCATCTGTTTTCCAAAGCTCAAGTTCTCTTATGTTGACCAAACCTTTTTTGCGGATGTTGTAGATGATGCGAACTTTGGGGTTAAGCAGGTCTTTCTCTCCCTGTTCAATTACCACCGCAACATTACCTGAATCGAGTTCAACCAGTGTACCTATAGGGTAAATGCCCAGACAACGAATATATTGTTTAACTAGCTCGGGATTAAAGTGGTGGTCGCTCCACTCCAGCAGTTTTTTTAATGCCAGATTTGGTTCCCATGCGCTTTTATACACACGAACCGACGTCAGTGCGTCATAGACATCGACGATTGAAGACATCTGGCCGACCTGTGAAATGGCGTCACCTTTCAGACCTGAAGGATAGCCTGTGCCATCAACGCGCTCATGGTGCAAGGCGGCAACATCAAGAGCGGCCTGTGTAATGCCCGGTTTGCCTTCTAATAATTCTTTTGAATAAACGACGTGTGATTTCATGATTATGAATTCATCATCATCCAGTTTGTCAGGTTTATTAAGCACATTATTCGGTGTCATCATTTTGCCAACGTCATGCAACATGCCGCCGATAGCAATCTCTTTGATCAGTGTCATATCAAAGCCCATTGCGCGGCTAAAGGTAATCATTAAACCGGCAACACTTACGGAATGCATGAAGGTATAGTGGTCTTTGTCTTTTATTCGGCTTAAACTGATGAGCGCATCTTTATTGCGAAAAACAGATTCTACTAATTGTTCGGATATGGGTTCAACACGTTCAACATCGACCTGTTTGCCAAGGCGGATATCATTCATCAGCTCATGCATGATATTGTGGGCTTCTTTATAAATACCACGGGCGCGTTCAATCTCTTCCTGAACAGGTATCTGGTTATCTAAAACCTCAGTATCAGCGGCTACTTTCTTAACTTCTTTTGTAAGTGTTGTAGCAACCTCGCCGGCTGTGTGAGCATCTTCAATATCAATGCCTTTGGCTGTATCGATATAGATACCTTTGATGCCAGTTTTATGTACTTTTTTGATGATGTTTTCGTCGCTAACGGCGAACTGGCTGGAGATGAAGTTATGCTCGAGGCAACTGGCATCCAGGTTGCTAATGTACATGCCGACTTGAAGCTGGTCAGATTGGATTTTTTTAATCATGAGAGAGCATGCCCGAAAACATTGTGTCGTCTGAGTATAGTGTTTTCACGGCTTTGAAATGTAAAAGAATGGTGAACGTTAGCTATCAGCCAGTTCCAGTAGCATGTATTGGCCTGGCGGGATATCGTTCAGGCTCCAGCGGCCTATCTTGTAACGGATCAGTCGCAGGGTTGGGAAACCCACCGCCGCTGTCATGCGCCGCACTTGTCGGTTTTTGCCTTCAGTGATGGTCAGCTGCAACCAGCTGGTAGGGATGTTCTTGCGCTCACGGATAGGCGGCTGGCGAGGCCATAGTGCTTCTGGCGGAGGCATTTTTTTTGCCTGAGCCGGCCGCGTTTTACCGTCTTTTAATTGAATACCTTTGCGCAGCTTTATTAAAGCCTGGTCATCAATTTCACCTTCTACCTGTACCCAGTAAGTTTTTGGCTGTTTGAATTTGGGATCAGAAATCCTGTGCTGTAACTTGCCGTCATCAGTCAGTAATAACAGGCCTTCGCTGTCACGATCCAGTCGCCCGGCTGCGTAAACACCGGCAATATCAATATAGTCTTTGAGTGTGGAGCGGTCATCGTCATCAGTAAACTGACAAAGTACGTCATAGGGTTTGTTAAACAGCATGAGTTTACTCATTATGAGATGGTTAACCATTTTTTTCTGCGCATTTCACCGGCATCCAGCTGGTCAAATAACGGATGAATCAGTGCTTCTTCTACACCTCGCCAGAGAATGTCCTGTTTCGGCCCCTGAAACTGCGCATCAGTGACTATCGTGGTCAGTTTTTTAGTCATTGGCAAGATGCTCTGGTGCTCTGCAACAAGGTTCTGAACACGGGCGGAGCCTCTGAATTTCATTTTTGAAATCTGTTCAATGTTTTCAAGGATCTGTTCTATGCCCTGAAATTTGCCAAGGATGCGTGAGGCAAGGGTATAGCCTATGCCGGGGATGCCTGGAATGTTATCAACTTTATCACCTGACAATGCCAGCATGTCAGCGATCTGTTCGGGGCGGACACCAAACTGTTTTTCCACGCCTTTTGCATCGAGCATATTGTCACGGGCATAATCCCACCAGAAATCTTCTTTATTGATGACCAGCTGCGCCAGATCCTTATCTGCACTGATGATGGTGATGGCAAAACCCTGCTGGCGCAGGCGGTGTGCCAGGGTACCAATGATGTCATCGGCCTCAAAGCGGTTGCTGGAATAATCGGCAATGCCGACTGCGCGGCAGAAATCGCGGCAATAGGCAAACTGACGTTTGAGTTCCTCGGGGGCCGGCGGTCGGTTGGCCTTGTATTCAGCATAAATTTCGCGCCGGTAAGAGTCGGTTTGACTGGCATCGAAGGCACAGGCGATATAGCTGTTGCCGCAGCTGGCTCCGATTTTTTTGATCAGCTCAAAGAGAAATTCAGAAAAGCCGTAGACGGCGTTAGCCGGATTGCCGTCGGTATCGCTAATATCGTCATCAAAAACATGCCAGGCACGAAAGATATAAATACTGGAGTCAATTAAATAGGCGCGCGGTTTTTGCTTATCGTTCATAGCCTGTATTGTAAGCTGACAGCGGGATTAGTGGAAATATCATTTAACGATGCTGTGACAATGAGAAACCGGTCACTATTTTATCGATTAGTTAAGATGAGGCACTGAAATCGTCTGCAAATTATGCTACATATATCAGTATAAATATAAAGTCTGTTTTAGGGGATGGAGAAGTAATGAAAACCGGATCGTATCAAATAGACAATACGACAGAGTACCGTCGAATTAAAAAGATTCTTTCTAAAAAAAACCAGCCCAGTAAGATCATGTGTTTCTTAATGAATGCACTTGAATCGTACCGGCAGGCACGAAAATTAGGCTGGTCAAGACCCTGGAATAAGTACCATTTAAACGTGTTTCAAACGTTCAAACTTAAATTTGCTGACGATCAGGCACTGCAGGAGCTGGTATCGAACATTTTGCAGCATGAAATCGCCATGCCAGCCTCAGCTAAGCAGTTTGTTAACGATCTGTTATCCGACGAAATGCATTTGATGGGTTTTGTCTTTGTGCACGATTTTGACGATGATGGCCAGCTATATGAAGGTGTGACCTATAGTCTGGGGCGGGTTAAAGATAAAAAGTACCGTGACCGCATCGATTTAATTCTTGAGTCTCCGGTTTATGCCGAGAAAAGTCAGGGGCTTTCGAGAATGCGAGTCTATATTGATCCTTATATGACGGCAAAGGAGCCCCTCTGGGCGAGCACACATGGCGACAACTTGTCACACGATGCGCTTCAGTTATTTGATCAGCTGGCGGATTGTTCGTGGTCATGGGCCAGTCAGGAAAAACGGCTCTGGCATCACTGGACGGCTGATTACATTGATTATTTTGCGCCGCGACAAAAAATGCTGGAAATGAGTTATTTTTATCAGGCCGACAGGCCCAAAAGCAGAATCCAGCGCAGGGCCGAACAGGCCGCTTAATGAGTACAGCGATCATATCTTATCAGGCAGAGTTCGCTCTGCCTTTTTTATGCTGACCTGAACCGGGCTATGTGGAGTCTGATCAGCAGAAGTCAGCGTCTCATCAAGCTCTTGATGGGCTTCCGGCGTTATTCAAAATCGTCAAGCACAGGTCAGCAACAACGCGCCAGACGGGCTTTAATGCAGCAGTTTGCTGATGCCCGTGGCATCACCATGAAAGTCGGGCAATTAATCGCGGCCGCCAGTGGTAGCGATGATGAATTATCGCCACTGATCAGCTCAATCGAGCCATTGCCACTGAAGCAGGTATTGCCGGGAATTGAGCAGGCGCTGGGCTGTCACTGGAACAAGGTGTTCAATACTATCGATGAATCCTCGGCAGCGGCTTCACTGGGTCAGGTCCATCACGCGACGTTATTATCGGGTGAAGAGGTGGCCGTTAAAGTGCAGTACCCCGGCATTGATGTGGCGATCGAGGCGGAAATGAGATTGCTGGGGCTGCTGCCAAAAGCGGGACCGGTTAAACGCTGGCAGTTTGATCTGGATGCCTATCGTCTGGCTTTGCAAAAGAATATGCAAGCAGAGCTGGATTACCGCCATGAAGCCAGTGAACAGCTGTATTTTTCCGATCACCTGATTTTATCTGGCGTTGTTATCCCCAAAGTGTATGAAAATTTGAGCAGCAAAACCCTGTTAGTGCAAAGCTGGGAAGACGGCGACTATCTTAAGTCGGTGGCTAACTGGACTCAGCCTGCGCGTATAGAAATAGCCAAAACCTTGCTTGGCGTATTATTGAAAAGTTTGTTTCAGATACGACGCTTACATGCGGACCCGCATATGGGCAATAGCTATTTTCGCTACCATGCCGAGCAGGGTATCGAAATGGTGTTGATGGATTTTGGCTGCACCATAGCGATTACGGAGCAGCAAAGCCTGGCATTATTGAAGCTGATTATTGCCAGTAAAGAAAAACTGGCGATATCGCCTTTAAAGTTTTTTGTGGCGATGGGTTTTGATGCGCAGAAACTGAAGCGCATCGAAGCGTATTTGCCAAAATTATGTGAGTATTTATTCAGTCCTTTCAATGCCGATACTACATTTGAATTGCAGCAGTGGCTTTTAGCAAAAAAGATAACAAATTTGCTGGCTGAACAGCGCTGGTGGTTTCGCTCTGCGGGCCCTGCCGAATTAATATTCATTATGCGTGCATTTCAGGGGCTGGTGCAGCAGCTGCAGCTGTTGAAAGTGGATATTAACTGGTGGCAGATTTTAAGCCAGAATATTCCTGATGAGTTGATGCATAAAGCCAGGAACTTTGAGTGTGCCGATATTGAGCCGGAGGCAAATGCAAGGCCTTTAACGATAGAATCGATCGCCAGCACTTTAAAAGTAAAGATTAGCCGTCACGGCGTGACCAAAGTAGAAATCGAATTACCCGCAGAAGCGGCGCTGGAGTTAGATGCATTCATTCCAGAGAATATTCAACTAAAACTAAAAGATTCATCTGATATCAATTTACAGCAGATACAAAGACAGGTCAGAAACAGCGGCATTGCATCGCAGCTGCTTTTTGATTTTGAAGCGGATGAGTCACGCTATCAGGTCTGGTTAGAATAAACAGAGCCGCTATTAATGTTAAAAAGAATGGCTGAGCAGAAGAAAAGCGCAGGCATAACATCGGCGGCTAGGTTGCTGTCTGCAATCATTGTTTCGATTGTTTAGCACGGGCTAATGGCGGAAATTCAGTCTCTGAATGCATTAATGCTTCAGCCGAAGCTGTGCCGGTTCTGCTAAAAGAGTATCTGCCTGCGGCTAGAGGACTTGATCTGTGCGCTTTCGTTACAGTAAGCCGCCCAAATTCATTGCATTAACGGCCACAAATTTGTCAGATTGAACATACTAAGAATGAAACGGGCTATGGATATTTGTGCCAGTGCTAAAAGAGATCGGCAAAAGCAGAACTTGATCAGTTTTTGTTAATAAAATAATATTTAAACGGGCTCCAATTTTACGCCACTTGTCAGAGATATATTTATTTTTTTTAAATTATGATTAAACTAATGCTTAGATCATTTTGATTTTAGAATGTTCTGTTGTTTTACTGTCTCAGTTATAGGGATATCAATACTTATCGGGATGATAAATAAGGAGATTTTATGTTAAAACCACTCAACAATCGTAAAAATAACCGTTATGCCAGACAAGATCGTTTAATAGCTCAGGTTTTGGCATCAATGCATTCTGCTGATACAGAAAAACCCAGCTGGCCGGCCAAAACATTAGATATCTCCAGACGCGGTTTACGAATCATGGGCGGCGACAGCTTGCCCATAGGCGCAGTGGTTGACCTCTGGGTAGAAATTGCCGGTTTGAAAGGCCGGTTTCATCTGAATAGTGAAGTTCGCTGGTCCAGCATGGATGATCGGCTGGGTTATATCATGGGCGTTGAGTTGAGAGAAGGTTTGGGTAGCGACATTGGTCACTGGGAGCGCTTATTTGAAAAAAAGCCCTCAACTAGAAGGCAGCGAAAAACTAACGATGCATGGGGCAATGCGGTATAAGCCGCCGCTGGAAATGCTGTTCGATTAATTATTGTCATTTAACCGTAGCTTCTCAGTCGGCATAAACATTCAAATGCCTGTTAATTAAGGCAGCCTGGCTGGTGGCAAACTAGCCGCCATTTCTCAAGTCTACAGAGCCGAACCGGGTCGGAGCCAGCTGGCGGAAAGTTGATACAATAAAAGCGTTTATAAGGTTTTGATAGTCGGCAACATTAACCGGTACGCCGCTTGATGAAGGCTGCTGGAATTGTGCATTACTGAAATAGACAGCGCTGAGGAAACAAATAATGTTTTTGAATCAATGCGCTCAATTAAAGCCGGTTATTACGGCTAATAAATGCATCATACCTGCATTGCAATCAATTCAATATGGCCGGTAAAAAACTGTTATCACCGGCCTGAATGATTACAAGTCCTTGAGCGACTGAATATCTTTTTTGACCATTTCAACCGATTGATTAAAGTCGTTTTGTTCGTCGGCATTTAACTCAAGTTCAATCACTTTTTCGACACCGTCTTTGCCTAAAACAGTGGGTACGCCGATGGCAATATTATTGCAGCCGTATTCATTGTCAAGAATCGCGACTGAAGGCAGTATGCGTTTGCGGTCATGGACGATGGCATCAACCATGGTCGCTACGGCTGCAGCCGGCGCATCGTAAGCGCTGCTGTTTTGTCGCAACGCGAGTATTTCTGCGCCACCATTGCGGGTGCGTTCTACGATTTCATCAATGCTTTTTTGCGGCAGAAAATTAGCCACGGGTATGCCGGAAATGGTGGTGTACCGCATCATCGGTACCATCGAATCACCGTGACCGCCGAGTACCATGGCGTCAATATCAAGTGCAGAATAACCGCTTTCCATGGCGATAAAACTGGCCATGCGGGTGGCATCTAATACCCCGGCCTGACCAAAGACGCGGTTACGCGGCCAGCCGCAGACTTTCCAGGCGCGATAGGTCAGGATATCAACCGGGTTAGACACAAACAGCAGCATGGCGTCGGGCGCATATTGCATCGCATTTTTAACAATCTCATCGGTGATTTTGACATTGGTGCCCAGCACATCAGAACGCGACATGCCGGGTTTACGTGGAATACCGGCGGTAATAATAATTAAATCAGAGCCGGCCATCATTTCCGGTTTGTTGCTGCCAGCGAGCTTGGTATCAAACTGGAACAGCGGAGCATCTTCCTGAATATCAAGAGCGGCACCTTCTGCGGCACCTTCTCTTACATCGATTAATACCAGTTGCCGACACATATCGCGACTGGCCAGAAACTGCGCAGTCGATTCGCCGACACGACCGGCTCCGACGATGGTGATTTTATTCATGGTGATCTCCTTGTTTGAAGCATGCTTTAATTATCCGCAGCTTATATTAAGTGTAGCAGCAGATTTTAAAACAGGGACTTAACAGATCAGGGTTTTATCACTAAATCCAGTCTGGCGACGCCAGAGTCTATCGCGGCCTGGGCAACAGCAGGCGGTATGCGTTCGAGTAAGCGCGGGTCGAGTGGTTTGGGAATGATGTATTCAGGGCCAAATTCCAGCTCTTCTAATCCATAAGCATCGAGTACTTTTTTGGGTACGGGCTCATGAGTGAGGGCGCTGATGGCATGTACACAGGCTATCAGCATTTCCTGTGTTATTTTAGTGGCCCGCACATCCAGTGCACCGCGGAAAATATAAGGGAAGCCAAGCACGTTGTTGATTTGATTAGGGTAGTCACTGCGGCCTGTTGCCATCACCAGGTCATCACGTGTCAAATGAGCAAGTTCGGGCAAAATTTCAGGGTCAGGATTCGACAGCGCAAAAATGATGGGTTTATCCGCCATTGAAGACAGCATATCCTTGGATAATAAATCAGGCCCGGAAACGCCTATAAACACATCGGCACCATTCATCGCATCGGTTAGCGTGCGTAATTCGGTATCAACCGCAAATTGTTGTTTGTATTTGTTTAGATCGTTACGTTCGGAATGAATAATGCCTTTGCGATCAACCATAAACAGGTTTTCTTTGGGCGCGCCCATGGCATTTAATAACTTCATTGAAGCGATGCCGGCAGCGCCTGCACCGAGGCAAACCACGCGTACCTGATCGATCTTTTTGAGCTGAAGTTTCAGCGCATTTTCAAGCCCGGCTGCAATGATAATGGCGGTGCCGTGCTGGTCATCATGAAAAACCGGGATGTCGAGCATCTCTTGAAGCGTTTCTTCTATTTCAAAACATTTTGGGGCGGTGATATCTTCCAGATTGATGCCACCAAAAGTGGGTGCGATCCGGGCAACGGTATCGATAAAATCCTTTGGATCATCCGCATCAACTTCAATATCAAAAACATCAATGTTGGCAAAGTGTTTGAACAAAACCGCTTTGCCTTCCATCACAGGCTTGCCGGCCAGAGAACCCACATTGCCTAAACCGAGTACGGCACTGCCATCTGTGATGACGCCAACCAGGTTGCCTTTGGCGGTATACATGTAGGCATCTTCAGGGCGTTTTGCTATTGCACGAACAGGCTCGGCAACGCCGGGTGTGTAAGCCAGTGATAAATCCATCTGGGTTTCACAGGGTTTGCTGGTTTCAACACTGATCTTTCCAGGTTGTGGATTCTTATGGTAGTCAAGAGCGGCGCGTTTGAGTTCAGAAGACATGTGATGCTATTTCCGGTAAGTAACCCGGAGATCCCATAAATAATGAAAGCTTCGAGTCAGGTAAATTTAATCAACCCAGTCTACCACTGCAGACAGCCGCGTGACGACTTTTTGTGGCTGAGTGCAGCGCTTTATTCGGCTTCAATAGAAGACGGGTGGCGTATAGAAATTTGCGATTTGTTTTTATAGTGGTGTAACCAGCCGCGTACCGTTATCTCTTTTTCCAGCAGCTGTTGTAGGGGAGTGACAAAATATTGCAAATCGTGTTTATCGATTCGAACTGAGAAATGGCCATAAAAGTTAATCCACAATGCTTTTTTACTTTCACCGATATGCCGGACCCTGCCTCTAATGCGTTGAAAGCCTTTGAGGTCAGGGCTGATGCGGGATACGGGGGTTATTTGGTAGTTGGGGTGTGACCAGATATTTGAACGCTGGTTTCTGGCCTGTTGTTCGTGATTGTGATAGCAGTGACTTAGTTTGTGATTAGGTGGCGTGCTATAGGCGATCGCGAAACCGGCCTGCAACAGACGGGCCTGCAATAAGCTGCCATCTGCTAACTGAATGTGAAACAGCTGGCGGCCGTAATGGTCCGCTGGTTCAGTACCGGGCATGAGCTGAACGCGGCGGCCGTGCTGACGGATCAAATCACGGACGAAATCGCGTGCCGGGATGGCAAAAGGCTGAGCAGGCTGCGTTTGTCGGGTGCCATTTTTATGATAGCTTGAATTTAACTCGGGTGTATCAATACCAATGAGTCGAAGCTTCCGCTTATCCTGCAGAAAAAGCGTGTCGCCATCGTGTACGTAGCGGATAACGGCGTTTTCAGAGGCAACAAATTCAGGGCAGTGAGGCTGGTTTTTTGCATGGGTGAGCGGGCCAAATAGAAAGGCAAAAAAAAAGGCGCTTACAATAAGCACCCTTTTTTTTCTGTGAAATTTCACAAGTGAATTTTCAGCAAGACTAAGAAGTCTATTTTTTACCACCGAAGCGACGGTTGAATTTATCAACCTGGCCAGCAGTATCAACAATCTTCTGTTTACCGGTGTAAAAAGGGTGACACTGTGAACAAACATCAATGTGTAACTCTTCTTTGCCGTAAGTCGAACCAGTAGCAAAAGTACTGCCACAGCTGCAAGTTACGTTAATTTCATTGTAATTCGGGTGTATATCTGAGCGCATTTGATGAATCCTCAGAGCCTATTGCTTATGGAAAACGCGATATTTTAATGAGTTATGGCCGCGAGAGCAAGCCCGTTGAGTGAAAATCTTGTGCTTTTAGCTCAATTGAGATAAATACGGCCAATTCAGGGGCATTCAATTTAAGATTAATAGAGATTCTGGCCGAATCTGTTATATCATTCAACAAAAGATGTATTTTGGATATTAGAAAATATAAGGATTTACTATGAAACTGTCGATCTTTGGCATGTTGTTTATTTTAGTTGCAATGACCGTCGGCCCGCTGGTTTATTTTAATGGTGGCGCTGAATATTTAGACGGTTTGCTGGGCCAGTCCAGGCACGCAACATCAGCTTCCCTGAAGCCAAAACTGAATACCGATGTGGTCTATGCGCCAGTCACCACAGATAAAAAAGTCAAAGTCTATAAATGGAAGGATGAAAACGGGATCTGGCAGTTTGGCAATTCACCGCCGGCTGGATTAGCGGGCGTGGAAAGCATGACGTTGCAGCCAAATGTCAATATTATGAAATCCCTGGAGCTGGGCGAGGACGATGAGGCTGAGACCAATCGGCGTCTGGGTGTGGTCAGCCTTAAAGATGCTCGCGCTAACGACTCAAAAGCCAAAGATAAAAAAGACAAGGATAGCGTCGGTATCTCTCAGGAATCTTTAGATAACCCTTATGCTCCGGATAGCATTTCAGAGTTATTGCAAAGTTCTAAAAATATTCAGAAAATGCTTGAAAGTCGTCAGCAGCAACAACGCAATGCCGGTAATTAAAACCGTTTGGGATAACGCGACGGCTTTTTAGTCGTTAAGGAACAGCAACAGCAGGTCATTTAGAAACAGAAAGCCTTGCTCTGTCGGCCGGATCCGCTGTTCAGTGACGCTTAAGAGGCCTTTTGCCACCGCCAGATCCAGCTTTTGTTTGATACTTGAAAGTGGCTGACCGGTATGCTGCGGGTATAGCTGGCTTTCAACGCCGTCTTTTAGTCGCAGTGCATTGAGCATGAATTCAAAATCCATTTCTTCAGGCGCAAGTTCAAGCCACTGGCTGGTTGCCGCTTCGCTGCCAGCATGTTGCATATAGGCTTTCGGTTGTTTTAATTTACTGATTCTGTAAACCTGATTATTATCGGCACGACTGATTTTTCCATGGGCGCCGGCGCCGATACCCAGGTAATCACCAAATTGCCAGTAATTCATATTATGCTGACTCTGTTTTCCCGGCTTTGCATAGGCTGAAACTTCATATTGTGAAAAATTGTGAGCGGCCAGCAATTGCTGACTTTCATCTTGCATCTGCCAGATTAAATCATTTTCAGGCAGGTTATCGGGCAGGTGTGTGTGGAAATAAGTATTGGCTTCGATGGTGAGCTGGTACTGCGAAATATGACTTGGTTCAAACTCTAATGCGGTTGATAAATCGGTGAGCACGTCCCCGGTGTTTTGTGCTGGCAGGGCATACATCAGGTCGAGGTTAAAGTTGTCAAATCCGGCCTGCCGGGCCATTGCCACCGCGAGTCTGGCCTCCTGGCCGTTATGTACCCTGCCAAGTGATT
>JAOUKT010000106.1 GCA_029882395.1 Gammaproteobacteria bacterium | reverse complement strand
GTGTGCAATTGCATCTACAGCCACGACAAGTCACTCTTTGTATAGCCAAATTCTTTCATCTTTAATTTAACGGTTTCATTATTAATTAAAGCATCGATTTCAGGTACATAGCCTCGCAGGCCGTTAATATCTCCGTTCAAATACTTATCTTTTGCGTCATCATAAATATTGCGTATCAATACCGCGTTCATCTCTGTTTCAGTATCGAGTGGTCTAACGCTATTAATGTCGGGCCAAAGTTCATACTTTGCAAACTTATCGCTTTTAATAACGCCGCAATAAGTTATTAAATCCTCAAGTTCTTTTTTCTTCGACTTTTTTCCATCAATTAAGAATTTGTAATGAAGTATGGCGTCAATGTTGTCTATAAAAGACTGCAACGATGGCAGGAAAGCGTCATGCCTCATCAGCTTCGCACTAATAAAAGAATCTACAAGATCACGCATCGGCACAACAATTCTCAAGTCAGGATCATCGGCAAGCATTGCATTGACTCGCGTCATCGTCTGATTATCAAAATGTTGCCAGACTAAACAATGATCCGGCGTATAGCTAATTGGATTATTGCCCGCTATCCAATCGTCATACTCAACCGGCACAATGCGGCCCTCGCACTCAAACAAAAAGTAGTTCGTGAAGTGCGTACCAGTGCGCGGGATTGTGAGCACCAATATGTTTGTTCTATTGACTGCAATCATTGCTTATCTCTCTTTCAATTTAACCGCAATATGATTTTTAATTTGTTGCCCGCACAACCAAACCATCAGGATCAATGCCTTTGCTGATCAATCGGCTTTTTAAAGTAACCCACGGCGTCAGGATCTGATTCTCTTTGAGCAAACCGGCGTGCAACATGCCTTGCTTGCCACGGCTGTTCAAAACCCCGTGCTGAATACTGCTAATCTGGCCATTGAGCCAGTCAATACGGTTTTCTTTGCCGGCTTTATCATCAGCCGTAATTTCATCTTTAAACACAATCTCAACATAACTCAGCGTGTTCGGGTGTGCGGGCCACGGGCAGGCTTTACGAGTGGGATAAACACCGGCGCCCAGCCCGTAACGGTTAACACGTGCATGCATATCACACTCATCCGCCTCCGGGTGGCGCGGGCTGAGTAAAAACCGCCAGCCGCCAAAGTCTTCATGATCCGCCCCACCCATCATATAAGCCTCACCGTGAGCGCGGTTCATCTCTGTACGAAACAGGCGCAGCGCATTGGCTCGCGGTGAGCCAGCACCGGTCATTAACGCATTGACACTGGCACGACCCACACCCACCGCATTGGCCGCATTTAATTTACTTTGAAGATCAGCGGGAATGGGTAAACCATTAGCCAGTAAATGATTGACCGCCTGACTGGCACCGTGCCCCTGAATAATGGCCGACTCGATCGCGTTACCAATAACCTGGTGAGCATTGTTCGAGACCCGCCAGATCCGGTCGCTCAACTGCAGACCATCATTAGCTACAAAGTTATGCACAAAATTAACCGCGTCGGTGCTAATACGAGACATAGCGCTGCCGGTTAATATTTCCGCAAACGGATTCGCCCCCAAACTGGCGGCCTCTGTCAGCGAGCCATTTAATAAAGTCATACTGGCCCGGTCCAGGTTGTTTAATACCTGGTCAACCTGAGCCTTTAGCGGCTGCAATGTATTAAGGGTCAGCGCACCATCCACATTAGCAAACGCATTAATCTGGCTTTGAATTTCATGAGACGCCTGCTGATAAATGGCCTGCAGCTGAGCCAGTGTCTCACCATCGAACCGATTCATCGCCGCCCGCGCAGCCACCGACGCCCGCTGAATAGTGGCGTTGATGGCAGTGCGCGGGTTTTGGGCTAAAACGTACGGCATTATTTATACTCGGATGATTTCATTTTGGCGGCCTCAAGTCATGCTTAGCGATCAGCGCCTCTTCGATCAATACAGCGGCTGGCTCATCTTGCTCTCTTATCCAATCAACAAGCCAGCGAGGCAACTTATAACCAACGGGCACTTTAACTAACCGAGGGTTACCGAACGGCCGTCCGGCACCCTCTCTTTTTCCACCTTGCTTTGACATTGCTTACCAGTCCAAAATTTCAGCGTGCCCAGACAATGTTTCATTACCTGGTATCTCAATGTACATTTCACCGGTCTCTTCATTCTCATGGCCATCAGTAACTAACCAATCACGAAACCGATCCATGTCACATTTATATTTATCTTTAACCGAAGCAATGTATTGCTCATATAAACGGATCATTTCTTTTTCATTATCTAAAATTTTCATAATACTTATCCTTTGATATTGAGTTTTGGCCTTTCCTTAACTCTTGATTACAGTATGGCCTATATTCATAAATATAGTCAAGCCTGATCAAATAAATATCTTTAATTTGACCTCGTCGTAATATCCGTCGCACTCTCACCCTTCTTTTGATTACCCGGCGTCACGCTAATATTCGGCGTGTTGGCGCTCTCTTCCTCAAAATCCACTTCCAAATCACTCGGATAAGGATCATTCGAATTAATCTGTGCCTGTCGGCTTTTTAATATTTTTGCAGGGTCTTCACCGGCAACAGTCCATACGTGAATATCACCCATACCCAGAGCTTTATGTTTTAAAGCAAGGTCAGCACGTTGATTGGCCGTATCGGTTTTACGCTCAGCAAATTTAACCTCAAAATCATATTTATCCGGGTTAATGCCTTTCAGCAATAAATCCAGCCGAAAACCAAAATCATAAACCTGTGCCTGAATATCCTGCAGCGCATCGATCTCATCAAAATAATCTTTCTTTAAGTCCTCCAGGATGTCGCGGTTCAAACCGTCGACATAACCAAACAGACCTTTGGGCGCAGGGCCGCCGGCAAAAAAACCGTCCAGTAAAAGCATTACATCAGCCACTTCGCCCAGGCTGGCATCACCCTGCACAGGTGTTACTGAGCTTTTTTTATTGGAGTAATAATCGTTGGTATTGCCGTGCATCTGGTCCGCTTCAACACGCGCCTTATATTCGAGTAATTCGGGTTCAGTGACTCCCTCAAGCGAATGGCTCATACGAAGCGGCGCACGCGAATGCCGGCGCAACACCATAGCATCTTCAGTCATAATGAGCTGATTGAATTTTTTACGAGCCGCATCAAGGTAAGGGCGCCCCATCGAACCACGGTCATCATAATTATCAGGTGTTAAACGACCAATACTCATTTGATACAGCGAAAAAGTAGCCGTTACTTTTCCCGTCGTTAAATCAAACTGCTCATACGCCTGTTCAATACTTTTAAACTGACCATTAGGGTTAACCACCGGGTTAATGGTTTCAGTCGGCATGCGTATGCCAGCCTGCAGCGTTCGGCTTTCCATATCCACTACCCACTGCATGCACAAATTACCTTCTTTAACCAGGCCGCTGGCATCCGATTCCAGCTTTTCATGTTTGTGTAAATTCAATCGTTTTTTATAGCTTTTCCATAAACGAGAAAGTTTTTTATTGTTGCTGGCATCATCCAGTTTCAGCCCACCCTTAACCGCTGTACGTGACATTTTACGGTGCATGGTTTTAACACGACCATCGTCTTTATCAATTTTACGAATATCAAGAATAGCAGCACGCAATGACGGATCAACCCAGCCAAAACGATTGGCATAAACCATCATATTCTCTGGTGTACTTCGCAGGCCTCGCTCACTGCTTTTGGTGTTGATATAACCGGCCTCTCTTAAGGCCTGGTCTTTTGCAATAGCCGGTACTTTATCAATAACACCTAGTTTGACGGCTCGCTCTTGAATAGCGACTAAATTACGCATTAGGTAATCCTCTGTGCGGAACGGGTTGAGGTAATGGCCGAGCCAACAATTCAGCCTGAGTATGTGAACTGGTAACAATAACGCCCGGAATAATATCAGCGCCCTGGGTTAAGTGGCCCCACTGTGCAGCCATGTCGGCATCAAACAAATCATCACCCAGTTTTTTATTAATCATTTTGTAAGTGCTGTAACTAACCTTTGCCTGTTCGGGTTTGATGTTCAGTGTCTGTTTAGCCAACAGTCGCATGTCTTCAACAGCCTGATCCTCGCCCTGAAAATCATCAAGGTATGGCATCACGGCACGTTTATTGTGATAGCTTTGTTGTACGGCCTGAGCCATTGAATGCTTGGTGGTGCCTTCAAAGCGCAATGGAGCAAACGCCCAGCCTCCCCAGTTTGTGGCCGTGCTCTGACCATCGCCAACCGTATTGCGATTAATATCAGTCAGGCCTTCAGCATAAAGCTCATCGTTTAACGTGGTCAGTAATCCAATACCATAAGCATCGCCGTGCGCGGTATTGGGCATAAAGAATTTCCAAAAAGCTTTTATATCATTTTTAATAATTTTCTCATCGGTACCAGCCGGCCAGGTCTTAGCAAAAATCCGACAATAAAAGCCAGATATTTCTTCATTAACCACAAGCGCAGACTTTGAAGCCTCAGGCGTTTCACCATGCCCTGAATGGTCATATCCCACCGATAAGAAACCACGTTTTTTATACTTCTGCCCCGGTACCGG
>JAOUKT010000105.1 GCA_029882395.1 Gammaproteobacteria bacterium | reverse complement strand
AAAAGGAGGTTACATTGAAACAAAACAATGGTTCATGTGGTTGCGGCGCGGTGAAATATACGCTGGATTCTGAAATATGGAACGTAGTTAACTGTCATTGCAATATGTGCAAGGAGCATAACGGCGCATCATTCACGACATACGCTGCGCTGGCATTAACAGGCCTTAAAATAAAAGAAGGAAATGAATTCATAACAAAATACCGGGAAGGAACAGGAAACAAACATTTTTGCAAGCGTTGCGGCACACCACTCTATAATACAAATGAAAAATACCCGGGCGCATGCATGATATTTTTTGGAACCCTGAATAATTCAACTCAATATACACCAAAAGTTAATGTCTGGTGTGAGAGTCAATACCCATGGCTCAATAAACTATCTGAAATAAACAGCTTGCAGCAAGGCCTGCGCCCGGGAAAGGCACACGTTGGCATCGAGCGAACAGTAAACTCTGCTTGATGCACCAGGCTAGGTGCTTGATGTGTTTTAAAGCATTTTGATATATCAAACCCTGGGTTTACGGCACCATTAAATAAGGCATAAAAATGAAAGCATTGTTACTAGTAGCACACGGCAGCCGGCGCAAACAGTCTAATGATGAGGTTGTTTTGCTTGCTGACAAACTGAGAAAGAACTGTTCACAGCAATATAATATTGTTAATGCGGCATTTCTGGAATTAGCTGAGGTGCTGATACCCGATGGCATAAAACAATGCATTGATGCAGGTGCGTCATCAATTACTGTTTTGCCGTATTTCCTTAACTCTGGCAGACATGTGGTTGAAGATATTCCTAATATATTAAATGACTGCATTGCTCTGTACCCTGAGATAGACATCAGTCTCGCTCCTCATCTTGGTGCATCGTCACTGATGATGGATCTTCTGATGGCTTCTGCAGAAACAGCAAAATCGCTATAATCAAATCTGTAATGTGCACTGTCGCAAGCCTGTAACGTTTTCCGTGAAATGAAGGCAAGCCAGCCCAGGCTAAAGCCGGTTTTCTAAAGGATAAAGATAAGGACGGCTTTAACGTGCTGCTTGCGCTGTAATGGTAACTGTCAGACGCGCAAAAAAATATGACGGCATTGTTAATAAATTATAAATGCCAAGTCTCCCCGGTTTTGACTGCCGGCAGTTGATATTCGTAAACCAAAATCTGAAGCGATTTTAATGCTTTCTAATACCCGCAAAGCAGCATGGCTTTGACATTTTTTATACGGTTTTACAATATTGTTACCGGTAAACTTATAAAAAAATATTATTAGACTAATATCAAATAACGAGTGTAATAATAATGCAGGCGGATGTTGCACCCCCTTTTATATTTGTGGGTTTTGTGCTCATTGTCGCACGCCACGAAGTGCACCGGTGTCTGTCTGATTGTTGGTAGGTGCTCATTAACAAAACACAATCCTGGATTTATTTATTATGCATGCGGCTTCTCAAATAAAAATAGGCATCAGTAGCTGTTTGCTTGGTGAACCGGTGCGCTTTGATTCCGGGCATAAGAAAAATGCCTATATTACCGGTGTGTTAAACGACTATTTCGAATTTGTGCCATTTTGTCCCGAGGTTGCAATAGGGCTGGGCATTCCCAGAGAGACAATCCGTCTGGTTTCTATTGATAATGCTGTTCGTTGTGTGGGTACTAAAAATACCGATTTAGACGTCACAAAAAAGCTTGATGATGTCGCTGAAGAACAAAGGCACTGGCATGATGATTTATCAGGTTATATTGTAAAAAAAGACTCACCAAGCTGCGGCATGGAGCGGGTTAAAATATACAGCAAGGGCGCGCCAAACCGTAAAGGCATAGGCATCTATGCAAAACGCTTGATGGATAACTATCCCTTTTTGCCGGTAGAAGAAGAGGGCCGCTTAGAAAATGCGCAGCTGAGGGAAAACTTTATTCATCGCGTTTATATTTATTCGCGCTGGAAGAACATGTGTGCTGAGGACTTTTCGATCTCAGGTCTTCAGCAGTTTCATGCTAAACATAAATACATACTGATGAGTCACAATCAGCAACAAGCCAGGGCCTTAGGCGCTTTACTGGCAAATAGCAATGGCGATGAGCTGAACGCTCTGGCAGACCAATACCTGCATAGCCTGATGGCGATATTAAAAATCATTGCAACAAAGAAAAACCATGTGAATACGCTGCAGCACCTGCAGGGCTATCTTAAAACGAATATTGATGCAGATGATAAAGCCGAGCTTAATGCCGTTATTGCTGATTATAGAAACGGGTTGTTACCGCTTATTGTGCCGATCACGTTGTTGCGCCATCATTTTAGAAAATACCCAAATGAGTATATAACACAGTCTTATTACATGGCTCCTCATCCGGGTGAGCTGATGTTGTTGAATGATATATGAAAACAGTTTACGTCTCAGACAAAATGCAAAAAAACTACAGCTATCAGCTTACTGAGCCGGAAGCTAATAACTTTGACAGTGAATTTAAACCCGAGCTGACACCAAAAGAACTGTTGGCGCTGGGCGTGTTCGGCGGAAAATACATGAACGACTGCCGTGACGAATTCCCCGCTGACTGGTTTAGCCAGGCCAGATTAAGCGCAGAAAAAAAAGACATTAGCCTTAATTATTATGCTGTTGATGCATCGCAACCACTCAGCGAATGGCAACGAAAAGGCTGGCTTCACCATCAGGATCCACGAGGCTGGTTCCAGTGGTATTGCCGCTATTATAGGGGACGGCGAACAGACGATGACCGCCGGCAGATAAAAAGATGGAAGGCTTTCAGGCGGCATGCGGCGGCAGTGAGAAAAAACTGTGAACAATACGATTTTAATTGCCGAAAAAAACAGCGACAGGCATTGTTGCACTGGGCGTACGACTCACGAAATATATAAAACCGGCTGCTCGCAAGGCACTTTCATTCAAAAAAACTCATCATGGCTTGATTGATCTCAAAACACTATCGCAACGAATAGTTTAAAGGTTGTGAGTTGTTATATTTTTGCTGGAAAATGCTAACCATAACCACTCATTTGGGTGATGACAGACGAATAGTACAGCAGTATATTAGTCATAGATAATATTGTTTTGTAGAGGGCTTCTATGATTACCACTGAGTATAAAAACAACACCCTGCGCGTGATGATTGCATTAATCACCTTGTTTCTTTCTGCTTGCGGCGGAGGCGGCCAAAGTCCGGGCACTCATAGTCTCGGTGGCACGGTTTCGGGTTTAAATGGTGCCGTGATTCTACAAAACAGCGGCTCAGATTCTTTGACCATAACAGCCAATGGTGTTTTTGGTTTTTCCTTGCCGGTGAATTCCGGTGCCAGTTACTCGGTCTCTGTTAGCAGCCAGCCCGTGGGTCAAACCTGTTCCGTTAGCAACGGCAATGGCATTGCCAGTGGCGCTGTCAGTAATCTGCTGGTGACTTGCGTGCTGGATTTAGAGCTTGTTCTGCAGCAGGTGAAGACGTTTCGTTTTATCTGGACTGATGTGGCCAATGAAAATGAATATCGCCTGCTGGAAGACCCGGATGGCGTTTCAGGTTATAGCCAGATAGCAAGCATTGCCGCCGGGAGCAGCAGTTATGAGCTGGAAGTTGCGCTGCCTAAACGGATTAATGCACGTTATATTTTGCAGGCCTGCAACGCGGAGGGCTGCGTTGAATCCCTGCCTTTATCTGTCAGCGGTGGTCTCGAAGAAGCTATCGGTTATTTCAAGCCATCTACTACTGGCGCCAACCACCGCTTCGGCTGGATGGTCGCAATCTCAGCCGACGGCAATACCCTGGCTGTGGGCGGGCAAGCCGGCTCAAGCATTTTCACGCGCAATGCACAGGGCTGGAGTGAACAGGGCTTTATTAATAAAGCGGCATGGTCACTGTCATTATCTGCAGATGGCAACACGCTGGCTATTGGCGATATTTATGAGCCGAGCGCTGCTACTGGAGTGAATGGGGATGCAACAGATAATTCAGCCGCTAATAGCGGTGCGGTATTTATTTATCTGCGCAGTAATGGCACATGGTCTCAACAAGCCTATGTGAAAGCATCAAATACCGAGGCAGATGATTATTTTGGATACTCGGTAGCGTTATCTGCTAATGGCAATACCCTGGCGGTAGGGGCCAACTATGAAGATGGTAATGATGTGCTGGATGGTGGTAATGATGCTTTAAACGGTAATAGTTTGAGTGGCGCGGCGTATGTGTTTGCGCGTAATAGTACTAGCTGGACCCAGCAGGCCTATGTCAAAGGCTCGGATGCGACACAATTATTTGGCAGCAGCCTCGCGCTCTCTGGTGATGGCAATACCCTTGTGGTGGGGGCGCCCGGTGATGATACTCACGGTGCCGATACCGGCAGGGTATTTGTTTTCCTGCGCAATGGCAGCAGCTGGGCTTATAGTGAATCACTATTAGCGTCGAATTATGCCAATCAGGATCAATTCGGTTGTGCCGTTGCACTTTCGGCAGACGGAAGCAGCCTGGCTGTGACCGCGTGTCAGGAAGCTAGCGCCGCGACAGGGATAGATGGCGATCAAAGTGATAACAGTGCAGGCCTGAGTGGCGCGGTGTATATATTTAATAATGTACAGGGCTGGTTTGCCACTGCCGAGACATATATCAAAGCGTCTAATAGCCAGTCGACCTTGAACTTTGGCTGGTCTGTTTCGTTGAGCGAAGACGGCAATATGCTCGCCGTTGGCGCGAAGTTTGAAAACACTACGGCAACAGG
>JAOUKT010000104.1 GCA_029882395.1 Gammaproteobacteria bacterium | reverse complement strand
CGGCCCACCACTTACTGCCAGCAAGACATCACCATCAAACAGTGCGTTAAACTGGTTATCATGCATAAACTTATCATCTGGTTGTGACACTGTGTCCCAGGCAATATCCGTTGGCCGATACAGACGACGGGGATTAACAACGGCAACAATGCGCACTTTATAACCTTCACTTTCCAGTTTATCCTTCGCTTCAAATACTGGCAGGAAGATCATGTCACCGGTTACCGCAAACACGACCGTGCCTTTACTGCCCGACTCGGACTCGTAAATTGTCGCGGCTCCTTCTTCCATTGCCTGGCGTGATTCTTCCAGTGTCATGTAAACAGGTAACGGACTTTTTGATGCAATGATTACCATGCTCTTGTTATAACTGGCGGTGGCATATTCAAAAGCTGTTTGAATGCTGTTGGCATCACAAGGAAACAGTGGATACGAATTACCATTACGCATCATCGCGGCAAAATAATTTTCAATTTCCGGGCGTTGATGGGTCCAGCCATTCCGTCCCTGCTCTAATGCACCGGCGGTAAACATACAGACCGTAGATGGTGTTTTACGACGCAACTCAGCCATCGCCTGCGCAACTGTTTGCATGATCGGCCAGCCATTGATCGCAAAAGACTCGTACGATAACCAGATAGAACGTGAACCAAACAAGGCCAGACCTGCTGCAAAACCGGCACAGGCATCTTCATTTAGCGGTTCATACACCTGACCGTTTGGCTCCTGGTTGTATAACGGATCCTGAGTCGGGTGACGTATTTTTAATACATCGTTAATGTTTTTCATTGCCGAGGCTTCGTTACCATCGGCATTGGTGACCACATAACGTTCATCCGATAGACCCACCTGGCCTACCAGTTCACCCATAGCCGTGGAAGGCACGGCCTTGTCACCTTTTGCAAATTCATTCATCTTCAGATCGGGTAATGGCGTGAAGTTCAGATCACCTTCAGTCACCACGGTTTTCACCGCAGGACCACCACCGGCACGGCGTAAATTATCGCGCACCAGTGTCCATGCTTCAGGCGGCAAGGCACGACGCTTCAGGCCGTCTATAATATGTGGCTGATCGAGCGTATCGGCAGGGTATAAATTATGCGACTTGGCGCCAACAGTATGTACACCGGTACCTTTCAATTGCTTGATAATGAAAGCGGTCAGCTTGCCACTCATGGCCGATTTAGCGGCCGCATCAACACCTTGTAAAACGGCTTTAGTAAACGCCAGACGTGCTGTTAATGAAAAATAACTGCTGTCGACATAAGCCCCTTGCTGATCACTGTCATCAAAGTCTTTAGCATCAATTAAAATCACTTCTTCAAAGCCGTGACCTGTCCAGTAATCGGTCATTTGTTTATTGTCATGCAAAGACACCATCGAATGGTGTTCCTGCGAATAACCGTTCCAGATCAGGCAGGGTAAAAAGTTAGTTACTTCCGGGTAAGCCGTATGGAAGTGCATCATCGAATTCAATACATAGGGTTCGCCCATGCCACCGTCACCGATGGTAACCGGGAATAATTTATCGCGGTGCAGGTAAGCACCGGCCATCGCAAAATGCTGACCCTGACCAAGCGGACCGGCTGGTGCCAGCAGGCCTGGAATCGCACCCGACAGATGCCCCAGCAAACCGTCCTGTTCACGGAAGCGCTCCATCATGTCATGCATATTGTTGATGCCCATTTCTTCTAATGAGCTATCAAGGAACATCGATGAGTAATAGCCCGGCGCGTGATGGCCGACTTCGGTCACTATATTAGTATGGCCGAGCATCATTAATGAGGCATGTGTATCGGCACTGGAAGCATAGCCACCAGGATGACCACTTCCCTTTGAACCGGTTACCTGCAGCGTAAGATAGCGCAATGCATCGGCTGCCAGTAATGTCTGATAAACACTATCGTCATCAGCGCTGTTATTAATTGCACTCTGGCCTTCTGCAATGACGGCCTGAGCAGCATGCTTGTCGAAATCTGGCCACTTTTCACCGAAATGTTGAATGCCCTGACAAAAAGCGGGAATAGTTGAATTGTTACTGCTCATAGGGAAACCCTCGTTGTTTTCATTCATCTGTATATTTCATAATGCAACTTTGATTTCACATTATGAAATGACGGTTGCCAAAAAAAGCGGTGTTTTATCTTCACCGCTTGTATTTATTACTTGTGTTAACCTTAGCTCAGACTTTATAATTTTACAATACACAATCGTTTTCACATTATGAAATAAGGAGATTTATGTCATCCATCCAAGTTATAGATCGTTGCGCCAGCCTGCTCGATGCTATTGGTCAGTATGAAGACGCCTCGAGCCTTAAAATCCTCTCGGCTGACACCGGCCTGCACCCGTCTACCGCCTTTCGCATTCTCGGTGCGTTAATTGAAGCCGGTTTTGTAGAAAAGACGGCCGCAGGTCATTACACGCTGGGACAAAAACTGGCACGTCTGGCAGGTAAAGTGAGACGAGGTATTGACCTCAGGGAGCAGGCACTGGACATTATGGAGGCGCTGCGCGACAAACTGGGCGAAACCGTTAACCTTACCGTGCGCGAAGGCGATGAAGTGATCTATATAGAACGCGTGACACCCAATCGCATGATGCGCGTCGAACAGGTGATTGGCAGCCGAGCCCCCCTGCATGTCACGGCTGTCGGCAAGTTAATGCTGGCAGAGCTGGGTGAGCATTTTATCCGCGCCTATGCCAGCCGCAGCGGACTCAAAGCCTATACCTCGCATACTATCAGCACCGAACAGGACCTGCTCAATATCACTCGGCAGGTTCATAGCGAGGGTTTTGCTTATGATAATGAAGAAGCAGAAGAAGGTGTCGGCTGCATTGGCGTGTTAGTTTATGATAACAGTCAGCAGGTGGTTGCCGGCTTATCTATCTCCGCACCCATCGAACGACGTAAAGAGGAATGGGTAAAACTGGTGAAAGAAGCTGGCAAGAAAATCTCTGAACGCCTTGGTGCATAAGTTAAAAAACACCTCTGTCCGAGTTAGCCGTGTCGGCAGGATAAGCTGTCATGGCTCTGGCTAATGTCTCTTATAGGCTTGCATCAATGTTGTCGCTGATAACGTTACTCTGCCGGGAAGCCTTATTTTTGCGCATTACGAAAACGGGGGTTTAATATGCATCACTTTTAATGCCAGCATCATGCAAAGAGATTGCTGAGGCTGACGGTATCTTTGCTATTATGTTTTCGTATAGGATCGCTCTGTTATGAAATACAAAGCAACTCCTCGAAGACGATCATTTCGAAATGATAAGAGTGTTAGCCAAAACCTGGCTGGATAACACCCGTAATGCTCAGCCCCAGGCAACCGCTAATAATGATGTTTGACTAAAAATAACCAACAAATCCGATATTTATAGCTGAGACATCTGCACCATCATTATCATTGTATAAAATATAATCGGCTGTGACTGAATAGGCACCGAGTATTTTTTCAAAGCCAAATCCGATGCCGGTATCATCATCATCCACTGAAACAGTAACACCACCCATTTCACCACTTAATTCAACATTGGTCGGTCCTATCATTGCATAGAGTTTACTGCCCTCGCCAACAGGCAAACTGCCTTTAACGTACAGGAAAGTGCTCGTCACACTATAATCCACTGCGTCAAGCTCATCTTCAACCAGAGAAAACCCTGCTTCAAGACCGACACCAAAGTTTTCGGTAAAATCATGACCGACTCTGCCAAATAACTGAATTGGTTTGATCTTATCGACACTATCATCGAATGTCATAAAACCCCCACCTACTGACCAGTAATTAGCCGGTGCGGCATGCAGGGGAACCGCAATAAAAAACAATGACATTAACAACAACGAAACTAGTTTTTTCATGACTTAAATCTCCCTATATATTACCTAATGTGTAATAGTTAAACCCAAATCCCTTTTACATTTAATCAAATGTATTAATCATAATTTCGAACGAGCCTTAGACTGGCATCGCACTTAACTATCATATAAATATAATCTTACTATGCAAACAAATATTGACTTAAATCACATCTACAGTCGTTAAAACTTACACTAACGCATTTGTTTATGCGCTATAGAAAGGATAATAAATCCTGATTTTAAAATGTCATTTAGTCATTGAAAAATATTTTTTTATCGCCATTGAACAACAGCTTCTAATGCATTTATATCATGGCTACGTATTGGCAAAAAGACCGGTTATAGCGCCAGAAGATATGAATTAATTTAATAGTATTTATTATTATTTTTTATAAAACCGGCTCATGTCTTCAATTGCCTGACGGGCCACAGACGGTGTGATATTTTGCCGTTTCCCTTCCCGGTAATCATAATCATACGTGCTGGCCGTGCCATCAAATTCTTTTACCAGAAACAGTTTTTTTTGGGTATCGAAAATAGCAAAACTATTATAGTTACCCATAATGTGGCGCTTTAATACAGGAAGACTGTCTGCAAACAAATCCCTGCCTGTGCTGTAGCTGCGAATATCGGCAAGGCTATAAAAAAGATTGTTCATCAGCGTCGGCACAATATCATAATGCGTTGTCATATCAGTCACGATAAGGGGTTTTTTTTCAGGCCAGTAAAGCATCATCGGCACTTGTGTCTGATAGCGACTGTAATTGCCACTATGACCCCAGTAGTTCAGTTTATTGTCGTTTATCTCCTGGCCGTGGTCGCTGCTTATCAATATCACCGTGGTTTCCATCAGGCCTTTTTTTTGTAAATCATCGATCACCTCACCGACCAGACTGTCGACGA
>JAOUKT010000103.1 GCA_029882395.1 Gammaproteobacteria bacterium | reverse complement strand
GTTTTCTTCAGTAAGCACGTCAGTCCCTGAGTGTGAAGCCGCTAATCCAGCCACGCTCGATGAGGCCGGGTAATGTGGTATTGATATCAAACTTATCTGACAGGCAAAGTGTTTCGAAATTCATTTTATTATCAAGCGCATCCAAAGTTAACCATGTTTGAGCATCGATGATGTTTAGCTGGGGAGATAATTGATGGCGGTAAATGCAGAGATAACAGCTTTCATCTGGCAACGTGTATTGCTGACTGGCGCTGGTTTTAATGCGGTTAGCATTCCATATTTCGTGTAGCGGATAAATGCTTTGATGGATGCTCAACGAAGGGCTGAGAGTAAACTCCAGCCTCGAGTAATCGTCGTCGGCTAGCTGAGAGAAAGCCTTAAAATCAAAAAGACTGTCATTGGCTGAAAAATAACTCGCGTGCCAGCGCCACTCCAGGGTGGCCAGATCAGCCAGGTATTCATAACCCTTTAATAAAACATTGGAGCGGCACTGCTCGGCTAATAATGCAGAAAATAAAGCACCATAACAATTTAAATCGTGATGCATTGATGGCTGGCTGTTTGCATAAAGCCTGCAAAGCGTAGCAAAGTAATCCTTGCCCAGAATGCGCTGGCAGGCGGGGTAGATTTGTTCTAAGGTTTTTTGTATAGCGCCTGAAAAATTACGCCGGTAAATGCCAAGCTGTAATTCAACCGGCAGGTGCGTGGCGGCTAACTGCTGCAAAAAAAAAGACGGATCGTGATCCGGCTGTGTGATGCAGCGGATAAATTGCTCTTGCAGTTGTTCAGGCAACATCACGGCCCTGTGCCTGGTAATGGTTAGCGATTTTTTCAGCCTGTGCAGCTTCTTGTAGCAGCACATCGAGCGCGGGAATATTGTTATCCCATTCAATCAGCGTTGGTGTCGAGGGGTGTTTTTGAATGAATTGCCTGTACAGCGCCCACACCGCCTCAGACACCGGGCTATTGTGGGAATCGAGTAAATATTGGCCGTGATCTTCATGGCCTGCCAGATGAATTTCTTTGACACGATCGCGTGGCAGGCCGTTGATAAAGGCGCGGGTATCGGTGCCATGGTTGATATGATTGACATACAGGTTATTAATGTCGACCAGCAAATAACAGTCAGCGCGCCCGGCTATTTCAGTGATGAATTCAACTTCAGAAAACTCGCAGTCTTTAAACGTGGCGTAACTGGAGACGTTTTCGACCAGTATGCGTTCACCCCAGAGATCCTGAACACGAGAAATATTATCAACAAAAGTGTTAATGCTCTGCTGCGTAAACGGCACGGGTAACAGGTCGTGCGACTGAATGCCGCCATCAGAGCTAAAGCACAAGTGATCGGATAACCAGTGCACGCAGTGATCGTCTTTAATGCGTTTTAGTTTGTTCAGATAGTCTCTGTCGGTGTCAGCTGTGCTGCCAAGAGAGAGCCCGACGCTGTGCAAGGTGACCGGGTACAAATCACAAATCGCATCGAGCTGTGCGGCTATCAGCCCGCCTTCTGCAAAATGATTGTCTGCCAGTAATTCAAGCCAGGCGATAGCGGGTTTTTCAGTCAGGATCTGGCTGACATGGGGCGAGCGTAAGCCAATGCCCGTACCGGCAAGCGGCAGGGCGAATGCTTTATTGTCCGCTGCTATGCCGCCCGGATGTTTAGCGTTCATGACGGTTATTTTTTGGCGGGCTTGATTTTAGCAACGTGGCCACCGGTGATTTTTGCACAGCTGCCTTTTGGAACATATACCCACTCATTGTCATCGTTGGTTTTTTTAGCCTGACCTGAACAGCCATGTTTACCATCTAAAGAGCCGCAATCGTTCATGCCCGCTTTAGCAATGCCGGCACACTTTTCCCAAAATTTTGGCTGTTCGGGTACCGCTTGCACTGTGCCGGCAGCCAGGGTGCTAGACAGCAGCATAATGGATGCAACGGTTGCTGAAACGCGTGTCTGTTTATTTTTCATCAGTAAGTCCTTTAGTTAAATGCGTAAGCAAAAACGGGCTTTTGTCACCCGTTATAGTGTTAACGTGTGAGAGACTGTTTTGATTGCAGTCAGATAAAAAAAGAGTAATAGATTGATGATACATGGCAGTGCGTGGTAAATAGGTTACGGGGAAAAAGTCTGCTGTCATTGTTCCCGCAGACAGCCGCTTGCCGGCAAATATTTGAACTGAATATTGATCTTCTGCAGCATGTCAGTGCCTTGCTATAATTTTATCGGGCAAAGAGATCCGCTAAAATACCGGGCCGAGAAAAAAGACGATGAAAGCATCGAACAATACCGAAAGATAAAAACCAGATTAGTCTTGATGGCAAGCCGGCAAACATCATGCAAAAAAACACCTAAGCGGTCGCCAGAATATAAAAAAGGAAACGGCTATGTCATTAGATAACAATACTGAAACAGCCCGGCCAGATCCTGTGCCGGTTAGAGAAGCGGTTTTATACTGGCTGAAGCTGGGCTTTATTAGTTTTGGCGGGCCGGCAGGCCAGATTAGTATGATGCATCAGGAACTGGTGGAAAAGCGCCGCTGGATATCAGAACAGCGTTTTTTGCATGCGCTCAATTACACCATGGTATTACCGGGGCCGGAGGCCCAGCAACTGGCAACCTATATCGGCTGGCTGATGCACGGGGTATGGGGCGGTATTGCGGCCGGTGTTTTATTTGTATTGCCATCGCTGTTTATACTGATTGCACTGACCTGGGTATATCTGAGCTATGGCGATGTGAGCATAGTCGCGGGCATGCTGTATGGCATCAAACCGGCGGTGACCGCGATCGTTGTGTATGCCGCCTACCGGATCGGCAGCAGAACACTGAGCAATAATGTGCTCAGAAGCATCGCCTTGCTGGCATTTATTGGCATTTTTGTATTTGATGTGTCATTCCCTTATATAGTGTTGATGGCGGCACTAATGGGTTATCTGGGTTCACATATAGCCGCTGAAAAATTCACAGCGGCTGGCCAGCATGAAACCTCAGCGGCTTCATACGGCAAGGCACTAATAGATGATGATACCGCTGTTGCAGACCATGCGCGCTTTAGCTGGTTTCGTTTCGGCCTGTATTTAAGTGTCGGTCTGCTGTTAGCCGTGGGCGTGATGACAGCGTTGTTGCTGAGCTATGGCTGGCAAGGCACACTGACGCAAATGGGCTGGTTTTTTAGCAAGGCCGCACTGCTTACATTTGGCGGTGCTTATGCCGTTCTGCCTTATGTTTACCAGGGCGGTGTTGAAGAGTATGGCTGGTTAAATGCCCGCCAAATGATCGACGGCCTGGCACTGGGCGAAACCACGCCGGGGCCACTGATAATGATCGTGGCTTTCGTCGGCTTTGTGGGCGGCTGGAGCAAAGAATTTCTGGGCCCTGATATGCTACTGCTGGCAGGCATTGCAGGCGCAAGCATCGCCACCTTATTTACCTTTCTGCCTTCCTTTTTGTTTATCTTACTGGGCGGGCCATTAGTGGAAGCTTCACGGGGCGAGATTAAATTCACGGCACCATTAACCGGCATAACGGCTGCCGTGGTGGGTGTTATACTCAATCTTGCCTGCTTTTTTGCCTACCATGTGCTCTGGCCTCAGGGATTCGGTGCACAGTTTGAATGGTTTTCCGCGTTGATTGGTGTCTTCGCCGCCATTGCGTTATTTAAATACAAAGCCGGCATCGTTCAGGTAATAGGCGGCTGCGCAGCGGCGGGATGGCTTTATACTTTAATAATATGACAAATCAAAATTGATAATAAAGCACATGCCTGTGTTACATTAAAAGCATTAAAATTGCATAGATAAAAATAAACCAAAAAAATTTTGAGGCCGGGGAAAGTAGTAATGATTAAAAAGTTTTTTCCTTTTTTAAAATGGATTCCTGAATTAAAAGACCCAAAAATTCTGCGTGCTGACCTGATCGCCGGATTAACCGTTGCACTGGTTTTAATCCCGCAGTCAATGGCGTATGCAACCCTGGCCGGTTTGCCTGAAGTCTATGGTTTATATATTGCCTTTGTGCCGGTGTTCATCGCCGCGCTCTGGGGCTCGTCGCGTCAACTGGGTACCGGCCCGGTTGCCGTGGTCTCTACAATGACGGCGACCACATTAACACCGGTGGTGATACTGATGATGCCGGCAGGTTATACGCCGGAACAGTATATGGCGATGTACATTCCCACCGCGATGTTCCTGGCCTTGCTGGTCGGATCGTTCCAGTTTGCATTGGGCGCGTTTCGGCTGGGTGCCATCGTTAATTTCCTGTCGCACCCGGTTATTGTCGGTTTTACCAATGCGGCCGCACTGTTTATCGGACTAACACAAGTTTCAAAAATATTCGGTGTCGAGATGCCAGGCGGTGCCAGCGATCATTTCCTTTCAGTTCGCATCTGGGGTGTGGTCGAAAATTTACACCAGACACATGTCGCCACCTTGATAATGGGGCTGAGTGCTTTTGCGATCATGATTGCAATGAAACGCTACCTGCCAAAATACCCCGGTGTCTTAATTGCAGTTGTGGCGACAACGCTGGGCAGTTACCTGATAGGCTTTGAGCAGATGGGCGGCAAAGTGGTCGGTGCGATACCAGAAGGGCTGCCCGGGTTTGTGATGCCTGCATTCAGTTATGAAGCCTTTTCTCACCTGATGGTGGGCGCGATCATCATTGCCATGGTGGGTTTTATGGAAGCCATTTCAATTGCAAAAGCCATGGCGGCAAAAACCAAAGACCGAATCGACCCCAATCAGGAACTAATGGGTCAGGGTCTGGGCA
>JAOUKT010000058.1 GCA_029882395.1 Gammaproteobacteria bacterium | reverse complement strand
TCGGTGAACCGGGGATATCGTAGACCTTAACGAATTTAGCCGTTGTGCTTTGTCCGAGCATAATGGCGCGGTCAAGGATATCAACCAGCAGGTTGTTTTCAAAAATAATGTCTTTCGCGCCGCCTTTGGCGTAGATGCCCACAGACGGAATATCGTGCACAAAATTATTGGCGACAAGCACATTTTGTGAGGCCACCATGTCAATTCCCTGGGCGTTCTGGAAGGCAGTACCGACACCGGCATGATGAATTTCATTGAATTTAATTTCAATATTATTAGCAGTACCCACCAGTTTTACGATGTCATTAGGCGCGCCATGCAGGTTGTTATGGTAGATCTTCACATAAGGCACATCAATTTTAAGCGAATATTCGCCGCCATTGCGGATTTCAAGATTCTGTATTGTCCAGTAAGCCGCGGGTTTGCTGCCATCAGAGAGGCTATCGGCACGGAACAAAATGGTATTGCGTCGACTACCAATATCACCGTCGATGATGACATGCTCATTGTTATACGGCTGCATGGTGATCCAGGCATTGCTATCGCCGAACTCGTTTTCCTGAATGGTGACGCCCGCATAGGTGCCTGCGCGCAGCAAAATAGTATCACCTGGCTTAACCACGCTGATGGCTTTATCAAGGCTATGAAAAGGGCTAGCGAGTGAAAGCCCATCGTTAGAGTTAGAGCCGTTATTTGCCAGGTAATAGCTCATCGGCTGAGAAACTTCTATGGCAAAGGCTTCAAATACTGCGCGTTCATTAGCCGTAGTCACCGTGATAGTAATATTGGTGTAGTTACCGATATCGTCAATATTAGGTCGCCCGGCTTTGCTCGTCAGTGCCCCGGTGCTGCTGTTAAAATCTAACCAGGCCGGCAGGTTATTAATGCTATAGCTGGGGGGGCTGCCATTAAGGTTGATAATTGTAGGGGTGAAGCTATAGTCATGCCCTAAAGCAACAGTCGTTGATGGTGAGCCACTAATCGTCAAGGTATTAATATATGCGTTATTTTTGCTCAGACTACTTGCATCTATCCGAATATAACGTTGTTTATCACAACCTGTCATGGTGAGAAATATTAGTATAATAAGGGATGGAATACGCATTACAGTTTCCTTTGCCTAAGGTACGCAGTGTATAAACTGATTAGTCCGGGTTTAAAATTTTATGGTGTATTAATGTTTGCACTTCAATTTTGTTTTTATGTGTACAGAGTTTATAGAGAAGATACGAAAACATATTTATATTTGAATCTATGCTAACACAGTTTATGTACTACTAAAGAGCATCATCTCACCCTTCAAGTCCATATTATCAGGTTATTTCTGTCAATAGTTGATAACAATCATTGTCTGTATAGAAAACATTTTGCAGTAAACAGATACGGTAACGTTAATGTCTTAAACGGTGGCCGCGTTATTTTAAATAATATCTGGGGGTCATGAATGACTGATTATAGCAAGTTCGCTACGACTGTTTTGTATAACTAAATGGCAATGACCTAACCGGGACTTGCGTTGCTGCAAACACTGCATTGGCTAAGGCGGGGGCAAGTGGTGGCACCCCGGGTTCGCCGATGCCTTGAGGGGATTCATTGCTGTTTACAATATAGGTATCGACCTTTGGCATTTCATCGAATTGCAAGATGGCGAAGTCATGAAAATTGCTTTGTTGTATCTGACCCTGTTCGATGGAGATAAAGGTCTTGAGCGCCGCTGTCAGCCCAAACACTACCGAGCCTTCCATCTGAGCGCGAACGATATCGGGGTTGATGACAATGCCACAGTCAATAGCAACAACGACACGATGAACGTGTATCCGGGCATTGTCACCAAGACTGATTTCCACGGCTTGTGCTACATAAGAGCCAAAGGAGCGGTGAGCTGCCAGGCCGATAAAATGTCCCTCTGGCAGGGATCTGCCCCAGCCTGATTTATCAGCGGCCAGTTCTAATACAGCTTTTAAGCGTTGCTCTTGGAGCAGTTCAAGACGCAGCTCCAGCGGATCCTGTTTCCCCAGATGAGCGAGTTCATCAAAAAATGTTTCTTTAGCAAAGGCATAATAATGGTGAGAGACAGAGCGCCAGGGTCCTGTCGGTACCGGGCTGTCAACCGGCGCAGCAACCTCAATCTTTATGTTTGGAATGGCATAAGGAAGGTCTGTTGTGCCGGCAGAGCGCAGGCTGGAGAGGCGGTGCCACCAGCTTAATGGCTTGCCCTTGCTGTCGATACTGCCTTCCAGCATGTGGAAGGTATAGGGATGGTAAAAATCATGCTGGATATCTTGCTCTCTGCTCCAAGTCAGCTTAACAGGCTGGTCTATTTTTTTGGCAATCTGCACGGCCTCAGCCACAAAATCCTGCTTTAGACGACGGCCAAATCCCCCACCCAGGAATGTCGTATGAATATCCACTACCTCGCGTTCAGCCAGGCCAAAGCGCCGTGAAACTTTATCGACATAAAAGTCCATCTTTGAGAGACCGTATTGTGCGGCGGTATCTTTGGCCTTACTGGGTGATTGTGTAGGTGCCCATACTTCACAGTAGCCATCTTTGATCTGGGCGGTGCAATTCATCGGCTCCATCGCAGCATGTGCCTGAAAGGGCGTTTCATACGTGGCCGAAAGTTTTTGGGCTGCAGATAACGTGTTTGATATATCGCCACGTTGAAACGCTGTTTTTCCACTGTGGCTGGCTGCGCGCTGTAAATCATCGCGAATTGTTTTCGAACTTAAGTGCTGGTTGGTAGACTGATGCCATTCAATATCGAGCAAGTTTGCAGCTTTCATCGCCACCCAGGTATCTACTGCAACCACGGCCACAGCATTATCGATGCTCAATATATGCTGCACACCGGGGACGGATCTTGCCCGGCTATCGTCAACTTTCTTTACCTTGCCGCCAATAAAAGGGCAATGCACAGTGGTGGCGTACAGCATATTGGGCAATTGCACATCGATGCCGAATTCAGCGCTACCGTTGATTTTTACCGGTATATCTTGTCTGGGAATGGCAGTGCCGAGAATTTTGTATTGCTGCGGGGATTTCAATGTCACCTTTTCGGGGATGGGCAGAGAGGAGGCTTTGCTAGCGAGTTCAGAAAAGCGGATTTTCTTACCGCTGCCTTTATGAATAATAAAGCCATTGTCGGCAAAACAGTCATCAGCGCTGGTTGACCAGTGTTCAGCCGCGGTGCTGATTAAGATCTCTCTGGTGATGGCCCCGGCCGTGCGTAGCGTAGCCCAGCCTTTGCGGATACTGGAACTGCCGCCAGTGGCCTGATAGCCATAAAGGGGTTTCAGCGGTGCCCGCTCTATTTGAATATCGCTACAGGCGATTTCCAGTTCTTCAGCCAGAATCATCGACATCAGGCTGACAGAGCCCTGACCCATCTCTGATTCAACGACATACATGGTGATATTATCCTGCGTGCCGATTTTGAGCCATGCGCTGGCTTGAAAGGACGCGCTTTTATTGAAAAAACCTTTTGCGGGCAGCTCATCCCATTTCATGGCGAGTATCAAACCTGTGCCAAATACGCTTGAGCCAGTGACTTTTAAAAACCGACGACGGTTAACGTTTATTTTTGACATCGATTAGCCCTGTTCCCGCATGAGTTTTGCGGCCAGGTGAATGCCGGCCCGGATGCGCTGATAAGTGCCGCAGCGGCATAATATGCCGCTCATAGCACTGTCGATTTCATCGTCACTGGGCGCCGGGTTTTTGTTGAGCAAGGCAGCAGCAGTCAGAATCTGGCCTGATTGACAGTAACCGCATTGCGGTACCTGTAACTGTAGCCAGGCACGTTGTACGGCATGACTGCTATCCGCGGATAATGCCTCGATGGTAGTGATGGCTTTATTTTTTAATGTTAAGGCAGGCACCATGCAGGAACGAACAGGTTCACCATCAATATGCACGGTGCAGGCGCCGCAGTTACCAATGCCGCAGGCGAATTTGGTGCCGGTGAGTTTTAGTTTGTCACGTAAAACCCAAAGCAGCGGCGTATCAGCAAGCGCTTCTATTGAGTATTCTTTACCATTGACTTGAAGTGTAAAACGTTCCATGTGTAATGCCCCGGCTATCTGAGAATTAAACCCAGTAGAAAATAATTATATTCGGGAAAATTTGCTGTTGCAATAGCCTGACTCAACCGGCTTAATCACTGTTGCTCAGGTTAACTAACGCTTAAATGAATAATAAAGCAAACGGCTGTATAGGCACTATCACCGTAAAAACAGGTTTGCTGTAATAAAGCGATGGCTTAAATCATGCGCCAATTGTCAATCTGACGGTTTTAGAATTGATATCAGGCACCAAGGTGATAAACTTAAAAAATATAAGTATTTACGCCTTGCAACAGTCAGTCATAATGCATAATTATGAGAACGCAGGCTTTTCTATATTGTTTGCCCGGGCAACTACTGCTTGTGATAAGTTTGGTTAAATAAGCACAAAATAATATTAATAAAGTGCATAATTCAGCAAAAGGTAAACAGCAGTTGTGAGAAAATACCATTCGATTGTATTTTCTTTTAGGAAAAAGCCGGCAAGCGGCATAATATGCGTGGTGTGAAAAGAGAAGATTGTTTTGTATAGAGATTTATAAAGTAATTATTATATTGAATTTTATTGTTTAGTAATATATTCATCAAAGGAAGAGAAGTTAAAGATTCAATGGAAGATATAAAGTACCCCTTAACACCTATACAACTGGGGATGCTGTTTAACAGTATTCGGTCACCAAATTCTGGGGTTGAAATTGAGCAGGTGATTATGTCGCTCAATGAAACTATCTCTATTAAAGAATTTAAAGCAGCCTGGCTGCAGTTGATAAACAACCATGATGTGTTACGTACCCGCTTCGAATGGGAGGCTATAGAACAGCCGCTCCAGATTGTATCTAACGAAGTCGATATACCGTTTGAGATGCATGACTGGCAGCATCTGCAACCAGAACATATCGATAAAAACCTGCAGGAGTTTTTGAAAGAAGACCGGTTGAATGACATAGTGCTCTCATGTGCACCGTTGTTAAGGCTCAACCTGTTTGCAAAAAAACACGGTGAAATGATATGTCTTTGGACATTTCATCATGCGATTCTTGACGGCAGATCATTTTCACCTTTGATAAATGAGTTATTTGCAATCTATGAATCATTAATCAATAATCAAGAAGCAGCCATTAAAAAACCCGTTCCTTTCAGGCATTTTGCACACTGGATAGGCCGCTATCAGCATGAAACGTCAGACGCATACTGGCGAAAACTCTTACACGGCGTTACTGCCCCGACACCATTAACGAATATTCTTGGGCCTGATAATAAAGATCATGCCGCCGGCGTGTTAAGTGAAGAACTTTTCTTGCCCGCTGCACTGACAGATGAACTTAAGCGATTAGCAAAAAAGATCGATGTCACTTTAAATACTCTGGTGCAGGCGGCCTGGGCGATATTGTTGCATCGTTATTCTGGAGAGGCGGACATTGTTTTTGGAAATACACGGGCATGCCGACATGCCAGTGTTGCCGGTTCAGAAGAAATTATAGGAGTATTGATCAATACCGTACCGGTCAGGCTTAAGGTCGCTTTAGATAATATGCTTGTACCCTGGTTGCAGGGCTTACGTCAGCAGCATTTATCCGTTAGAGAGTTCGAACATAGCTCATTAGTCCGTATTCAGCGCTGTTGTCAATTGCCCTCTCAAACACCTCTGTTTGAAAGCCTGGTTGTATTTGAAGGCCAGACATTAAATGAAGAGCTGAGGTCAAAGAAAGGAAACTGGTCAAACAGGGAGTTTCGCTATATAGGCCAAACCGGTTTCCCGCTGGCATTAATCTGTTATTCCGGTGCTGAGCTATTGTTAAGAATAGAATATACAGCACAACGTTTTTCAACATACGCTATTAAAAGCATTATGCTTCAGCTGCAAACGATATGCTCTGGCATGGTGGAAAATGTTGATCGAACAATCGGCGAAATACCATACATAGAGAAGACACAAAGACAACAATTGCTCGAGCGTTATCATCAAAATGATAATCCGCTGGCTGTGCAGCCATGCATTCACAAGCGTTTCGAACAACAGGTTGAAAAATGCCCGGATGCGATTGCATTAACGTTTAATGATCAGACACTGACCTATCAAATGTTAAACCAGAGCTCAAACCGGCTTGCGTCTGAGCTCATCAAAAAGGGACTCAATGCTGGTTCGCTGGTAGGCTTAAGTGTTGAAAGGTCTTTTTATAGCATTATCGGAATACTGGGAATATTAAAAGCGGGCGGGGCCTATCTTCCACTGGACCCGAGTTACCCGGAAGAGCGACTGGCTTTTATTCTTGAAGATAGTCAGTCGACATTTTTAGTAACACAGGAAAGCCTGGCGGATAAAATGCCTGATCATCAGGCTGAAGTTATTTCGATTGATTCAGCTGAATTCATCACAGCCGAGACGAATGCTTCTTCGTTTATCAATCCGTCAGTTGAGGTCAGCTCAGACGATATCGCATACGTAATTTATACATCCGGTTCGACGGGAAAGCCTAAGGGTGTATTAATACCCCATAAAAATGTCGTTCGATTATTTAGCGCAACGGAGCACTGGTTTAATTTTAATGAAGAAGATGTCTGGAGCCTTTTTCATTCGTACGCCTTCGACTTTTCAGTATGGGAAATCTGGGGGGCTTTATTCTATGGTGGACGGCTTGTCATTATCCCTTATATGACCAGCCGATCGCCTGATTTGTTTTATGAAACTTTAATTCGCGAAAATGTCACGGTTTTAAATCAAACACCATCCGCTTTTCGTCAGTTGATACAATCTGATATCAGCAGCAATTATAGTAATAAACTGGCGTTGAGATACGTTATTTTTGGTGGCGAAGCCCTGGATTTAAGCCGCCTTAAACCCTGGTTTGAGGCACATGAAGATAACAAACCGCAGCTTGTCAATATGTATGGTATTACTGAAACCACGGTACACGTAACATACCGAGCCATTACTAAAGAGGATGTTGACAAGCGTTTGGGGAGTGTGATTGGTCAACCCATACCGGATCTGCAGTTGTATGTGCTGGACGAAAGACTGAACCCGGTGCCTGTTGGAATGAGGGGTAATTTATTTGTCGCAGGAGCCGGGCTTGCAAAAGGCTATCTTAATCGGGCCGAATTATCAAAACAGCGTTTTATATCTCATCCTTTCAAAACGGGTGCGCGACTTTATGATACAGGCGATGTCGTGCGTTTCCTGCCCAATGAAGATATAGAGTATTTAGGGCGGTCTGACCAGCAGGTAAAGATTAGAGGTTTCCGCATAGAGCTGGGGGAAATTGAAGCCGTTTTAAATCGATATGTCGCCGTGAATAACTGCGTGGTAACCGCGCTTAATCAAAACGGCAAGGATGCCAGGCTCGTGGCTTATTGGGTGGCTGAAGCACAAAATGATGCAACGGCAAGCGAGCTGCGAGAGCATCTTAAATCGGCATTGCCAGATTATATGGTGCCTGCGGTTTTAATTAAGATCGATTCGATACCCTTAACAGAAAATGGCAAGTTAGATTTTCGCCATTTACCTGCACCGCAGGATCAGATAAATTTAGACAACAATTTTGTTGCAGCGGGCAGCTCTCTGGAAAGGGAGATTGCATCAATATGGAAAGACGTTTTAGGATTAAGCAAAATAGGCATACATGATAATTTTTTTGAACTGGGAGGCGATTCATTTTTAGTCATTGAATTGGTGGGTAAAATCAGCCGGGCAACGGGTAATAGTATTCCTGTGCATCAGTTATTTGAGTTTCCCACAATCAGTTCTCTGGCATCATTTTTGTCACCAGAAGTTGCATCTGCATCAGCAATGGATGTTGTGCTAAACAGAGCGGAAAAAAGAAAAGCGGCGTTAGCGCAACGTAAAAAACAGAATAACAGGAACAGGTAATGAGTAATCAAGACTTAGACGATATGGAAAATTGTGTTGCTATTATTGGCATGGCAGGCCGGTTTCCAGGGGCAGACAATGTCGAAGAATTTTGGCAAATTTTAAAAGAGGGCAAAGAAACCACATCGGTGCTGACAGATGAGCAGTTAAGGCACGGTGAGTATGATTTTGAAAAACTGAAAAACAATGCGAACTTTGTGCGGACTAGGGGTATTCTAAAAGATGTTGATATGTTCGATGCGGAGTTTTTTGGTTTTAACCCTCGTGAAGCATCGGTGCTCGACCCGCAGCAACGGGTGTGGCTCGAAACCGCCTGGCAGGCACTGGAGAATGCCAGCTATGCACCTGAAAAATATTCCGGTGCCATTGGTGTTTTTGCCGGCAGTTATACCAATACATATCTGTTGCATAATTTGTGTAAAGACAGAGAGTATATCGAGAACCTGGTACGCTTTCGTTCTGTTGACGCCTATGCAACGATGCTCAGTAATGACAAAGATTTTTTACCAACCAGAACCTCCTATAAATTCAATTTAAAAGGCCCCAGCATCAATGTGCAGACAGCCTGTTCTACATCACTGGTAGCGGTGGCTCAGGCCTGTCAGAGCCTGCTGCAGTACGAGTCAGATATTTGCCTGGCCGGTGGTGTTTGCATATCGCTGCCGCAGGAAAAAGGTTACCTCTATCAGGAAGGTGCAATGGTCTCACCGGACGGTCATTGCCGCTCGTTTGATGCCGATGCCAAAGGTACCGTGTTTAGTAGCGGAGTGGGTGCGGTTGTATTAAAGCGTCTGGATGAGGCCGTTGCTGATGGCGATAATATACGCGCTGTTATTCGTGGCTCAGCCATCAATAATGATGGTTCATTAAAAGTTAGTTATACCGCGCCCAGTGTCACCGGGCAGGCAGAGGTTGTTGCTATGGCGCAAGCCATGGCAGGTGTCGATCCGGAAACAATTTCCTATATAGAAGCTCATGGAACCGCAACACCATTAGGTGACCCTATCGAAGTCGCTGCTTTGACACAGGCCTTTCGCACGAAAACGGATGCAAAACAGTTTTGTGGCCTGGGTTCGGCGAAAACGAATGTCGGCCACATGGACGCCGCTGCCGGCGTGACCGGGCTAATAAAGACCGTTCTCGCCATGGAAAACAGACAAATCCCGGCCAGTCTTCATTATAAAAAACCCAACCCGCAAATCGATTTTGAAAACAGTCCTTTTTATGTGGTCGATAAATTACAGCAATGGAAACCAGCAGCGGGTGTTCTTAGAGCAGGTGTCAGTGCATTAGGAGTTGGTGGCACCAATGTTCATGTGATTGTGGAAGAAGCGCCTGAGGCGGATGAGTCAGGCGATTCGCGAGACTGGCAGGTATTAATGCTGTCGGCAAGAAACGATGAAGCATTGGCGGCGAATCAGAAGCAGTTATTGGCACATTTGGAGTCTCACCGCCAGTCGAGTCTGGCGGATATCAGTTACACATTGCAAGTGGGCAGGACAGATTTTAATTGTCGGCGATTTTTTGTTTGCCGCGATCAGGATGATGCCGTGCATGAACTGCAATCAGACAAGAGCACAAAGATGACGTCTCAGTCAGGTGACGCTGGTGACTCAAAAATTGTATTTATGTTTCCAGGACAGGGCGCTCAGCATGTGAATATGGGCCGTGAACTTTATGAAAACGAAAATACATATCGTCAGTGCATAGACGATTGTGCCGAGATATTAAAACAACACCTCGATCTTGATCTGCGTGAAATTCTCTATCCTCAGCCGGGACAGGAAGAACCATCGACGCAAAGATTGAAACAGACGGGCATCGCTCAACCCGCGTTATTTGTGACCGAGCTTGCGCTTGCTAAGTTATGGATGGAGTGGGGGCTGCAACCTGCCGCGATGATAGGCCACAGTATCGGTGAATATGTTGCCGCATGTGTGGCTGGTGTGTTCAGTCTTGAAGATGCATTATGGATCATTGCCAATCGTGCAAAATTAATGCAGCAAATGCCAGCCGGTAGCATGTTGGCAGTCCGTCTGTCAGAGCAGCAGTTAAAACCGTATCTGGGTGATGGTGTTTCTCTGGCCGCCAGTAACGCACCGGCGATATGTGTTGTCTCGGGGCCAGATGACAGGCTTGCTGAATTTGAAAAGACGCTCAAAGCTGCCGCTATAGAAACCATTCCTTTGCACACATCACACGCCTTTCATTCTGAAATGATGCAATCAGTGGTGCAGCCTTTCACTGATATTGTGGCCCAGGTTCAGTTAAAACAGCCTGAAATTCCTTTTATTTCCAGTCTTACAGGGAGCTGGATTAACCAAGAACAGGTAACGGAGCCGGCTTATTGGGCGCAACAGCTAAGGCATGCGGTTCAGTTTAGTCAGGGAATCCGGGAGTTACAAAAAGAAGACGGCCGCATTTACCTTGAAGTTGGCCCGAGTAATACTTTGGCGACGGCGGTAAGGCAGCACGCCAAAAAAGAAATCAAACAAACTGTCATATCATCGCTGGGCCATGCACAGAAACAACACTCTGCGATGCAATGCATGCTGACAGCACTTGGGCAGTTATGGCAGGCAGGAACAACTATTGACTGGCAGGGCTTTTACAAAGATGAAACCCGGCATCGTGTTGAATTACCGGCCTACTCGTTTCAGCGTAAACGTTACTGGATAGACCCGCCTGCCAGTACGGCGAGAGCGTCAGAAACTGTATTATCAGCGGCCGATCACGCTGATTCATTCTCAGCAGTAAATGAAAACGAGGCATCGTCAGCTGCACAAAGTGGCGTGAAAGTCGTCGATAATGATCGGTCGATTGGCCGAAAACAACAGATTGTAAATAAGTTGGCTGAAATTATTTTTGATTTGTCCGGCCTTGAGTTTAGTGAATCGGATCATGCAATAACGTTTGTGGAAATGGGGCTCGATTCTTTGTTTTTGACGCAAGCCTGTTCAGAATTTCAGAAACAGTTTGACGTGAAGATACGATTTCGCCAGTTATTAGAAGACATGAATACTCTGGATTTGCTGGCGGATTATTTGCTGGTGAATATTAACGAAGATATATTTCCGCAGCCTGGCTTGCGACCAACAAATGCAGTCGCTGCAGAGCTGGATCTGCAGCAGCTTGACGAAAGCTTTGCTGGTTTAGCAAGAGATTCAGACGCTACTTTAGTGGAGCGTGTGTTTAACAAACAGTTTCAAATCATGACACAGCAGCTGGCATTGCTCGGACACGATGCTGCCTCAGCATCTCAGCTATTACAAAACGTGAATCAAGCGGCGATAAAATCGCTTGATAACAGTCCTACCGTTCACACCAGACTGAAGCAAGAAGCGATAAAGCCAGCTGCAATAGAAGTCACTAATAAACGTTTTGGGCCCTATAAGCCGGTTGAAAAAACCAAAGAAGGTGGATTAACTTCAGGCCAGCAATCCTATCTCGATAACTTAATACAAAAACTCAATCAACGAACGGCAACATCAAAAGCAACAGCGGCACGTTACCGAAAAGTTCAGGCTGACCCGAGAAATATCACCGGTTTTCGTCTGTTATGGAAAGACCTTGTCTATCAAATTGTTAGCGAGCGCTCTTCAGGTTCAAAGCTGTGGGATATTGATGGCAATCAGTACATTGATATCACAATGGGTTTTGGGCCGGTGTTATTAGGCCATTCACCCTCCTTTGTGGTTGAAGCCATTAATGAGCAAGTACAGAAGGGCTTTGAAATTGGGCCGCAGGCAAAACTTGCCGGTAAGGTGGCAGAATTAATCAGTGAGTTCACGGGGCTGCAGCGCGTTTCGTTTTGCAACACAGGTTCTGAGGCTGTCATGGCTGCATTACGCATGGCACGCACTGTCACCGGCCGCAGCAAAGTTGTTTATTTTACAAATGATTACCATGGCACTTTTGATGAGGTGTTGGGTCGTGCTCAGGTTTTGAAAGCGAATCTTCGCACCATGCCGGCAACACCAGGAGTGACTCAATCCTCTGTCGATAACGCGATTATACTGGCGTATGGAACAGATGAGTCTTTAGAAATAATAAAAAACTGCGCCGATGAGCTGGCGGCAGTACTGGTTGAGCCGGTGCAAAGCCGATGCCCGCATGTCAGGCCTGAAAAATTTCTAAAAAGTCTAAGGAACATCACCGAGCAGTCTGGCACGGCATTAATATTTGATGAAGTGATCACCGGCTTTCGTGTCAGCCCCGGCGGAATGCAGGCTGAATACGGCATTAAAGCCGATCTGGCAACTTATGGCAAAGTGATTGGCGGGGGGCTGCCGATAGGTGTGGTAGCCGGTGATGCGCGATTTATGGATTCACTTGATGGTGGCGACTGGCAATATGGAGATGACACGTTACCCGAAGCGGATCTGACTTTTTTTGCAGGCACGTTCGTTCGCCACCCTCTGGCATTGGCAGCGGCCTTTGCCGTTCTTAGTTATCTTAAAGAACAGGGGCCTGAATTGCAGCGCGGGCTCAATATAAGAACCACAGAATTTGCAAATGAACTCAATAATTTCTTTGAGCTGAGCAATCTGCCGGTGCGCATACTGCAATACAGTTCATGGTTTCGGTTTGATGTGCCCGCTGATCTTGAATTCGTTCCTTTGTTATCTTATGTCATGCTGGAAAAAGGCATTTATATCCGGGATATTGCTCAAAACTGCTTTTTCTCGACTGCTCATACAGACTCAGATATCCGCTTAGTCAAAGAAGTGATAATGCAATCTGTAATAGAGCTTAGAGACAATGGTTTTTTACCCACTTCACAGCCAGAACAGACAGATGTTGAGCATTCGACGCCTTTAAGCGATGTGCAAAAAGAGATATGGATTACTGATCAAATGGGAACCATGGCATCTTGCTCCTTTAATGAATCCATAGTGTTGCATTTGTCAGGCTTGTTAAATTTTGATTTACTGCAGCAGTCATATACAGATGTGATAAAAAGACATGACTCTTTTTGTGTGCGGATGAGTGCCGACGGCAGTCGGCAGTTCATGATTGATGACTTAACCACAGAAATTGATTTTGTAGACATCAGTGATTTGACTGAGGATGAGAAGTCACACGCTTTAGATGAGTTTTCAGATAGCAATAGCCTGACAGCTTTTGATCTGATAAAAGGGCCTTTGTTCCGCGCAAGTATTTTAAAGTTAGACAAAGAAAAGTTTCTTTTTTATTTTACAGCCCACCATATTATTTTTGATGGCTGGTCTGCAGCGGTCTTTTTACATGAGTTGAGTGCGGTTTATAGCGCTTTGTGTACAGGTGAAACGATTGAATTACCTGTCGCTGATTCTTATCGTGCTTATACACAAAAGTTAAAGTCAGAGCAGTTCAGTCAGGAGGCTAACGAGGCGCTTGAGTACTGGTCTGGTGTTTATAAAACGCTGCCGCAAGCATTGCGTTTTCCTACAGACAGAAGCCGTCCGGCTGTTCGTTCGTATTTATGTAACACAGCTTACTGGACTTTTTCTGATTCAGCCTACAGCGGCCTTAAAAAAACCGCTGCCCGTCATGGGGCAACGTTATATGCGACATTGTTTTCAGCCTTTACAATATTGTTGTCACGAATTACAGGTCAAAATGATATTGTGGTGGGATCGCTGGTAGCGGGACAGGCACGAAACGCAATGAGCTCACTTGTGGGGCACTGTGTCAGTGTATTACCGGTACGTACTGAAATAAACCAGCTGGCAAGCTTTTCTGAATTTATAGATGCTACGAAAACTAATTTGCTGGATGCCTTTGATCATCAGCAATGCTCTTTAATTAATTTGTTGAAGCAGTTATCGGTTGAGCGGGTTCCTGGTCGTACGGCTTTGGTTGAGGTGTTATTTAATCTGGATCAAAAAATAAAAGCAGAAGGTTTTTATGATCTAAAGAGCAGTCTTGAGGATAATAAGAAACGCGCAACCAGTTTTGATTTATTTTTTAATCTCAGGGAGACGGCTGAGGGGCTTGAAGCAAAATGTGAGCATTCTGATATATTTGATGTGCTTTCTGTGCAGCGCTGGTTTGCCCAGCTCGATAATATATTAATTGAGATATCAGTCTCTCCTGAAACTAAACTTTGTGACCTCAACTTGCTGTCAGATATGGATGCGCAGCTTTTAGAAGAGTGGAACCAGACGCAGGCTGAATATCCGTCAAATGCAGGTATTCACCAGCTGTTTATTGAGCAGGCCGAAAGCCTGCCTGATTCGACAGCCGTTGTATTTAATAATGATGTGATGAGCTATCAGCAACTGCATCAGCAATCTGATCAACTGGCCTATTATTTGTCTTCGATAGGGGTCGAATCAGAAACGCTGGTAGCGGTCTGTCTCGACCGTTCAATTGAAATGCTGATGGCGTTAATTGCTATTCACAAAGCAGGCGGCGCCTACCTGCCACTTGATCCTGATTACCCTTCTGAACGAATTGAATACATGCTGACAGACTCACAGGCAAAGCTTGTACTCACGAGCAGTGAATACGCGGCCGTGTTGCCATCACTGGATGCGGATATCATAATTTATGATAAAGAGCAAAAGACAATCGATCAGGCAGCGGCGGTAAACTTGTCAAAAAGGTTTACTGATTCCAATAGTCTGGCTTACGTTATTTATACCTCTGGTTCTACAGGTAAACCAAAGGGTGTCGAGATAACACATCAGGCGGCGGTTAATTTTTTAAGCGCTATGGCCAAACAACCCGGCATAACAAAAGATGATAACTTGCTGGCGGTGACCACGCTTTCCTTTGATATTTCGGTGCTTGAGTTGTTCCTGCCACTGAGTGCCGGTGCCACAACCGTGATTGCCGATAAAAGCCAGGCTATGGATGGCTTGCAGTTGGCACAAATAATCAAACAGCAAAATATCACCATGATGCAAGCGACGCCAGCCACCTGGTATTTAATGCTGGCAAGTGGCTGGCAGGGGTCAGATCACATAAGGCTGCTTTGTGGCGGTGAAGCGATGCCGCAAAACCTTGTTTCACAATTACTGCCAAAAGTAAAAGAGCTTTGGAATATGTATGGGCCTACCGAGGCCACGGTCTGGACAACGTGTGCACAAATACTCGATGCTGAGCAGTTGATTACTGTAGGTAAACCTGTTGCCAATACTCAGGCTTATATATTAGATGCTGAGCTGCGAAAATTACCGGTTGGGGTTGCCGGCGAGCTGTATATTGGAGGTGCCGGTCTGGCACGCGGTTACCGTAACCACCCTGAACTGACGAGAGCAAGCTTTCTGGCGGCGGCTTCAGCCGGTGATGTGGGTCAACGCATCTATCGCACCGGTGATCTGGCGCGGTATTTGTCTGACGGCCGTTTAGAATGTCTGGGACGTGCTGATAGTCAGGTTAAGCTGCGGGGTTACCGTATAGAGATGGGTGAAATAGAATCGAATCTCGATGCTCACCCGTCTGTTAAACAATGCGTGGCGATCGTCAGGGAAGATCAGCCGGCTGATCAAAGGCTGGCCGCTTATTATGTATGCCGTGCTGAAATGGAAGTGAGTCCTGATCAGTTACGTCAGCATTTACGCACGCTATTGCCCGAATATATGATGCCGCAGTTTTTTATCGCGCTCGACGTATTGCCGCTGACACCGGCGGGGAAAATTGATCGCAAAAGCTTACCTAAACCAGCGGATGTTCAAACCGATGACAATGAAAGCCTGGTAAAGGCGCAGAGTGAAACTGAAATTGATCTGGTAAAAATCTGGCGAGATGCGCTTGGCGTGGCAAGCATTGGTATCAATAGTAACTTTTTTGAACTAGGGGGGCATTCTTTGCTGGCCAGTCAGGTATGGGTGCAGATATGTCATCATTTTGAGATTGAACTGCCTTTGTACCAGCTTTTTTTATTGCCTACGGTTGCTGAGCTGGCTCAAGAAATTGATAAATGCCAGGCGAGCCAGAGTAGTGCGCTGGCTGCAACCATCCCCGGACGTGATGAAACTCAGACTGACTATCTGTCGTTTGCCCAGCAGCGGCTCTGGTATATTGAACAGATTGATCCGGGCACGGCGATGTATAATTTGCCATCAGCATTTGAGCTGCGAGGCGAGCTTGATCTGGAAAACTTAAACTCAAGCTTACAAGCTATTATTAAACGACATGAGTCATTACGCACAGTTGTTGGCTGGCAAAATAATGAGCCGGTACAGATTGTTAAACCTGAGATAGCGCTGGATTTTCCACTTGTGGATTTGCAGCAATACCAGGGCAGTGAACAGGACAGACAATTAAAAAGTATTCTGCAATCTGAAACGAAAACCCCGTTTGATCTTGAAAAAGGTCCATTGTTTAAAACACGACTTATAAAGTTAGAAAAAAACAGGCATGTCCTGTTTTTTATGCCGCATCATATTATCTGGGATGGTTTGTCGTTTGATGTGTTTGTGAATGAGCTGATCGAAGACTATGAATCAAGTGCAGCGGGCAATCAGCACAGGCCGGATGAGCTGCCTGTTCAATATGCCGACTTTTCAGCATGGAATCGGCAGTGGGTGGAGGCAGACGACAAAAAAACGCAGCTTGAATATTGGAAACATAAACTGGCGGGTGAGTTACCCGTGCTCGATATGCCGCTTGATATGCCGCGACCCTCTGTCATGAGAAATTGCGGTGATACTGAGCAAATAGTATTACCGGCACAATTATCAGTTGAGCTCGAACAGCTTGCCAAACAAATGGGTACCACCTTGTTCGTTGTTATGCTCTCCGCTATCAACGTGCTGATTTATCGTTATTCCGCGCAAAGGGATATCATAGTGGGTCTGCCAGTACATGGCCGTAACAGGCCAGAGTTTGAATATATGCTCGGCCTGTTTGTTGGCGTGCTGATCTCAAGGCTGCAGCTGCGTGATGATATGAGCTTCAGGGCACTGATAGCAGAGGTACGCGATACGTATTTAAAGGCGCTTGAGAATCAGGATATACCTTTTGAGAAAATTGTAGAGCAACTGAACCCGCCGCGGGATTTAAGCAGAACCCCTGTCTATCAGTGTCTGTTTACTTATCAGGATCATAGCTCCCGTAGATCATCAATGGCGAACATAGAGATTACTCAGATAGCAACGCATAATGCAGTCTCAGCCATGGACTTGAGTTTCTGGGTTACTAAATTAGACGATGGTCTAAGTGTTGGCGTTGAATATAATACGGACTTGTTCAAGCCGGGCACGGTTAAACGCTTGTTAAATAATTTCCATGCGTTGTTGGAAAGCGTGCTCACCGATGCCGGCAGGGAAATAAAGGCACTCAATATACTATCCCCGCAAGAAAGCTTGCTGCTCGAGCAGTGGCAGAGTGGACAAGCCGGAAGCTGTAAACGAAGCAGCGTCGTCCAGTCATTTGAAAAGCAGGCCGCAAACTACCCAGACAGAACGTCAGTGATGTCGTCAGATGCAGAGCTGAGCTATCGACAGCTGAATGAAAGCGCTAATCAACTGGCTAATTACCTTTTGGATTCCGGGGTCAGTGCAGGTGATTTCATCGGTGTGAGTGTTGATCGTAGCGCTCAGATGCTGGTGACACTGCTGGGCATTTTAAAAACAGGAGCCGCTTATGTGCCGTTGGATCCGGAGTATCCTGCCGAGCGATTGTCTTATATCGTCAAGGATTCAGGCCTGCGCCTGATTCTGACTCAGTCGCATTTGGCAGCGCAGTTAGAGCAAGTCGACGCCCGTCTCATCAGTCTCGATTCAAACTCAAATGATATTTCAGCATGCAGTACGGCTTGCCCCGATATTGACTTTGATGACAAAACAACGGCTTACGTTATTTACACATCGGGATCTACAGGTCATCCCAAAGGTGTCTTAATTGCACATAGCGCGATGTGGAATTTCATCAGCAGCATGTCAAGAACCCCCGGGCTTACTGCTGATGATACGCTATTGGCAGTGACGACTATTTCTTTTGATATCTCTGTGCTGGAAATGTTTGTGCCGCTTTGTGTCGGTGCTAAAGTTGTTATTGCGAATAACGAACAAATAAATAGTGCGCCTGCTCTTATTAAATTAATAGAGCAGTTTGCTGTGTCTGTTATGCAGGCCACGCCGGCAACATGGCGCATGATGCTGGCAGCTGGCTGGACAGGCAGTGACAATTTCAAGTCACTGTGTGGTGGTGAGGCAATGCCTTCGGATTTAGCGGCGGAGCTTCTGCCGCGGGTGACGGCATTATGGAACATGTATGGGCCGACAGAGACCACGGTATGGTCAACCTGTTATCAGCTGACTGATTCTGATTCGACGGTATTGATTGGAAAACCAATTGATAATACGACTCTCTATGTGCTTGATGCAAACCTGCAGAAAGTGCCCT
>JAOUKT010000057.1 GCA_029882395.1 Gammaproteobacteria bacterium | reverse complement strand
ATGTTGTCACGGTACTTTTGCCGTTTGAACCGGTGATCGCAATAACGGGTGCCTGCACATTTTGTGCAAATAATTCAATGTCGCCAATAATATCCACACCCTGATCTTTTGCGTATTGAATCTCCGCTGATTTTACTGAAATACCGGGGCTTACAATTAACTGCTTTGCTGTTGCCAGTTTATTTTGATCAAAACGGCCAAAACTGTATTTAATGTCAGCGAACTTTTCTTTTAATTCTTTTTCACCGGCAGGCTGTAAGCGGCTATCTAACACTACGGCATGACAGTCTTTTTTTGCCAGATAACGAACGACAGAAAGCCCGGTCATTCCCAGACCGAGAACAACTATTTTTCCATTAAGTTCTATTTCCATATCGTTATTATCTGACATAGCAGTTCGTGTACACCCTGTTACTTATCTGAGTTTCAATGTGGCCAGACCCGCCAGCACCAAACAAAATGTGATAATCCAGAACCTGACTATTACGCGCGGCTCAGGCCAGCCCTTTAATTCAAAATGATGATGTATTGGTGCCATTTTAAAAATTCTTTTACCGGTCAGTTTAAATGAAGCAACCTGCAAAATAACAGACAGCGTTTCCATTACAAAAACGCCCCCCATGATGACCAGCAGTAGTTCCTGACGGATCACTACCGCAACAATACCCAGCGCAGCACCCAGCGCCAGGGCGCCGATATCGCCCATAAACACTTGTGCAGGGTAAGTGTTAAACCAGAGAAAACCGAGCCCGGCACCTACCATCGCGCCACAAAACACAATCATCTCGCCGGCGCCAGGGATATAAGGAATAGCAAGGTATTCAGCAAACTTGACATGCCCGGTTAAGTAGGCAATAACACCTAATGCTGCGGCAATCATTACCGCCGGCATAATCGCCAAACCATCAAGACCATCTGTTAAATTAACAGCATTACTAGTGCCGACAATAACCAGGTATACAAAGACTATAAAAAACCAGCCCATGTCGATCATTAACTCTTTAAAAAAGGGCACACTCAATAGTGTCTCAGCCGGTGATACCGCATTCACATAAAGAAAGTATGCGGCAAAAAAACCGAACACAGATTGCCAGAAATATTTTTTACCTGCCGACAGTCCTTTTGAGTTTCTCAGCGCCACTTTTTTGTAATCATCAATCCAGCCGATGACACCAAAAGATACCGTCACAAACAACACCAGCCAGATTTTATAGTTACTCAGGTCAGCCCATAACAGCGTACTCACCACAATCGACACAAGTATCAGCAAGCCACCCATTGTTGGTGTGCCTGCTTTGGAAAGATGTGACTTAGGGCCGTCATCTCTGACTGACTGACCTATATTGTACCTGGACAAACGTCGAATCATCCACGGCCCGATCATCAGTGAAATCATTAAGGCTGTTAATGAGCCAAGAATGCCTCTCATCGTCAGGTATGAAAAAACATTAAAGCCACTGTAAATTTGAGTCAGGTATTCGGTTAAAATTAATAACATGATGCAGCCCCCGGGCTATTGTCTTCAATTAATGCTGCTACCACATCTTCCATATGCATGCTACGTGAACCTTTCACAAGGACAGCAACTCCCTGTTTGAGTTGTTTTTTTACGTCTTTGATTAATTCATTTTTGTCTTCATACGAAAATCCATTCTCGCCAAAACTCTGAACCGCAAAGGCAGATAACTGTCCAAACGTCATCAGCTTGTTTATGTTTTTGTCTTTTGCATATTGACCTATATCTGCATGCAATTTTCCGGCATCTTGCCCCAGTTCACCCATATCACCAAGGATCAATATTGATTCTTTTTGCTGGCTGGATAAAACATCAATTGCCGCCTTAACAGATGCCGGGTTTGCGTTATAACTGTCATCAATCACCACAGAATCATTCATGACCGGATTCACCTGCAGCCGCCCTTTGACACCTTTAAAGTTTTCAAGCCCTTTTTTAATCGCCGCAATATCAATTCCCAGGGCAGATGCGGCGGCACTTGCCGCCAGCGCGTTTTTCAGGTTATGAAAACCCAGCACGCTGAGCTTGACCGTCACTTCTTCAGCATTAACTTTTAAGGCAAAAACGCCGTTGTACTTTGATTCATCGCATTGGGCACTGACATCGGCCGCATCATTCAAACCAAAAAATATTTTTTTATGGTCATCACACAATGACGTCCAGTAGTCAGCGTAATGATCATCCATATTAATAACGGCGACGCCTTTTTCTGTCAGGCCTGAGAAAATCTCGCCTTTAGCGTCTGCTATACCCTGCATCGAACCAAAACCTTCCAGGTGTGCAGGCGCGGCGTTATTTAGCAAGGCCACATCAGGTTTGGTAAGCTGCGTGAGATAGGCTATTTCACCGATATGATTAGCACCCATTTCGATAACCGCAAATTCGTGTTCCGGCTTCATGCGCAGTAACGTCAACGGCAAACCGATGTCATTATTATAGTTTCCGGCCGTTGCCACCACCGAACCCACTTCAGATAAAATACAGCTCAACATTTCTTTGACTGTGGTCTTGCCATTACTGCCCGTCAGACCGACAACTTTTATGTTTAACTGCTGGCGCCAGTAACTTGCCAGCTGGCCCAGTGCCAGCCGGGTATCCTTAACCCGAATGGTGGGCAGCGCAGTCTGCACATCATGATCTACCAGGGCTGCGATGGCGCCTTTTTCAGCCGCAAGATCCAGGTAATCATGCGCGTCAAAGTTTTCGCCTTTCAGGGCGACGAATAAGGCACCCGCTTCAATCGAACGAGTGTCGGTAGACACCGATTTGATATGCACATCATCAGCGTTGATCTCGGCTTTAAACAGACGTGCTACGTCAGAGATCTTCATATTGAATTACCGGCCATTAAACGAAATGCTTCTGCACGATCACTGAAGGGTATTTTATCTGTCCCAACCAGCTGATACTGCTCATGCCCTTTACCCGCCACCAGCACCACATCATCATTTGCAGCATGCATATAAGCGTATTCAATTGCCGCTTTTCTGTCATTGATGACCTCTACCTTCTCTTTCTGTTCAAAACCCGAGAGTATTTGTTCTACAATATCCTGGCTGTTTTCATTTCGCGGGTTATCGTCCGTAACAATAACAACATCGGCATACTGTTCCGCCGCCGCCGCCATTAATGCACGTTTACCCTGGTCACGATCACCACCACAGCCAAACACACACCAGACTTTCCCTTTGCTGTGCTCAGCCAGCGCCTGTAATGCCAGCTCCAGGGCTTTTGGCGTGTGCGCGTAATCAACCACTATTTTTGTTTTTCCCGGGGCCTCGAATAGCTCCATTCTGCCCGGCGCGGTCTCGAGCTTTTCTATTTCTTTGCACGCATCGCAGAGTTTAAACTCATTGATTAATAAGACACATAAAAGCGCCAGAATATTTGCCACATTAAAGCGACCTAATAACGGAATTATTAATTTAGTTGCTCCGTCAGGTGTAACCACCTCTGCTACAAAACCGTTTTCTTTTACCTGTAATGCCGCCAGCGATACAACATTAGCCGTTGTCACAGCCTGCTTTTTCATAGCATACGCCCAGACATTTTTTTTATTACTGAGAAGATCAGCCAGTTCACGGCCAATTTCATCATCCAGATTAAGCACAACATTTTTCACCGACTGCTGCAAAAACAGCTGCCTTTTTACTGCCTGATAGTTTTCAATGGTTCCATGATAATCAAGATGATCCCTGGTTACATTTGTCAGTACAGCCGTTTTAATATCAACTCCGGCAATGCGTTTTTGTTCGATGCCATGAGATGACACTTCCATCACAATACATTCGGCTGATTTTTCTTTCATTTCATAAATAATTTTATGCAAATTCAGCACATCAGGCGTTGTATGCGTCGCGGTGGTTAGCTCACCCCAGATACCATTTCCAGTGGTACCAATCACAGCGGTTTTCATTTTCGCTGATAAAGCCTGCGCAATAAAACGGCTAACGGATGTCTTGCCATCAGTACCAGTTACCGCTATCACCGCGAGCTGCTGACTTGGGTTGGCATAAAATCGTGATATAACCGGGCCAGCTACATCCTGCACAGCACTGACTTCAATCTGAATTATTTTTTCTTTGCAGGCATCGAGCGCCAGAAGAAAATCTTTTGCACTGTGCTTATCAAATACAATGCAACGGGCACCGGCTTCCACCACTGCATTTAGGTAGGCAAGACCGTGCTTGTCTGCACCGGGCATTGCAATAAACAGATCACCTTCAGTCACTTGCCGACTGTCTGTTTGTACCGCGCGAATCAAAACATCATTCGTCTTTGCAATGTGAGCAATGTCTTTTAGTAGCGCGGAAAGATGAACCGCTGATGGCTGCATTCTGGCCGGCCTCATACTCGGCCACCATCTGCCACAGCTTTAACACCCCGTACCTGTTGACCATCTCCAATCGCATCGACTTTGCCAAAAGTCAATTTATCCGGAGCAATATCGAGCAACCGCATTGCATTCATCATTACATTTGAAAATACCGGTGCCGCGACCTTGCCGCCGTAATATTCGCCGGCTGACGGCTCGTCAATCATCACCACCATCGCCAGTCGAGGATCACTTAACGGCGCAAAGCCTGCAAAAATTGACTGGTAGCTGTCTTCTTCATAACCGCCAGCCTTTGATTTATGAACCGTGCCCGTCTTGCCCGCCACCCTGTAATTAACAACACGCGCCTCCATACCCGTGCCTTTTGACGACACCGCTTTTTCCATCATCGCGGATATTTCACGGGCAATCTTCGTATCGACAATTTTTTCGCCTTCAACCTTGCCGCTTAGCTTTAAAAAGCTGACCGGACTCATTACCCCGTAATTCGCTATCGCCGCATATGCTCTTGTCAGCTGCAGTGGCGTCACCGACATGCCATAACCAAACGCCAGCGTAGCGCGCTCAAAATCTGTAACCTGCCTGTAATAGTCAAAATGCCCCGTTGCCTCACCCGGAAAACCGCTGTCTGTTGCTCGCCCCAGCCCAAACTGACGGTACACATGCCACTGCTGCTCTTGAGACAACGACAACGCTATTTTAGAAATGCCGACATTACTGGATTTGTAAATCACAGCCGGTAATGACAACCAGCCAAAGTTTCTGACATCTTTTATCGTCGCGCCACTGACGCGCATATAACCGGGGGCCGTACCGACAATATCGTTTGATTTCCATTTGCCACTATCTAAGGCCGCAATCATGGTAATCGGCTTAATGGTTGAACCGGGCTCATACAAATCCGTGACCGCACGATTACGGGTTTTTTCCGGCTGCAGGTCACTGCGGTCATTTGGATTAAACGATGGCTGGTTAACCATTGCCAGCACTTCGCCAGTCTTGACATCGAGCACCACGGCCGATGCCGATTTGGCTTTGTGTTTTTTCATCGCTGACTTTAATGAACGATACGCCAGGTATTGCAATCGCTTATCAATGCTGATGGTTAAATCCTGCCCCGGCTGTGAAGATTTGATTTTTTCAATATCATCTATTGCGCGCCCCAGCCGGTCACGAATTATTTTCTTGGCTCCTGGCTTGCCTGTTAAAAAGGCATCGTAGCTCAGCTCGATCCCTTCCTGGCCTTTATCATCAACATCAGTAAAACCCAGCACATGAGCACTGACTTCACCTGTTGGGTAAAAACGCTGATATTCACGCTGCAAATACACGCCATCTATTGCCAGGTTTTTAATTTCTTGCGCAACATCGGGCTGCACTCTTCGTTTCACATACATAAATTCACGTGACGAACTGTCCTGCAGGCGCTTTTCTAAATTCTGCAGACTGATTTGCAATACATTCGCAAGCTTTGGCAAACCGTCCAGATTAACGCCGATTTGTTGCGGATTAATCCAGACACTATCAACAGGTGTGCTAATTGCGAGCGGCTCGCCATTACGGTCATATATATTGCCGCGGTGCGCGCTGATAGCAATGGTTCTGATATGCCGGGCATCGCCCTGTTTTTGTAAAAACACCTGACTGCTGATATGCAGATCAAATGCACGCCACAACAAAACGCACACGGCCAGAAAAAACAGGCCGACAATAAGCACTCGCCTGAAGACAAATTGTTGGCTTTCTATTGTCACGGTTTTAAATACACCACAGAATCCACGTCTGGCATCAACATACCCAATTCAGTTCGCGCAATTTTTTCTAACCGGCCATGGTCTGCCCAGGCCCCCTCTTCCAACTGCAAACGCCCCCATTCCACATTCAGCGAATCAATGCTTTTATTGAGCTGCTGCAGCTCTACAAATAACTTTCTGTTTAAATGCTTGCTATAAACGACAGAAATGGCCGAAGCCATCACCAGTACAACCAAAACCAGCAGTGATATTATTTTCAACATCAGCTGACTCTCTCCGCCACTCTCAGTACAGCACTTCTGGCTCTGGGATTATGTTCAAGTTCTTGCTTACCGGCTTTTATGGCTTTTCCAATTTTTTTCATAGGTTTTACGATGTCATCGTTCCTGATCGGTAAATCATGTAACGCCGGCGGCTCACTGGTCATTTTTTTTATAAAACGTTTGGTAATTCTGTCTTCCAGCGAATGAAAACTAATCACCGACAAACGACCACCCACACAAAGCAATTCATTCACCTGAGCCAGTACTTGCTCCAGCACTTCGAGCTCTTTATTGATAAAAATCCTGATGGCCTGAAAACTGCGCGTAGCCGGGTGCTTGTGTTTATCCTGAAATTTTTTCGGCACCACATCCGCTATTAACCCAGACAACTGCATTGTTGTCTCTATGGGTGATTGCTGGCGCCGGTCCACAATGGCAAAAGCAATTTTATTGGCAAATTTTTCTTCGCCATAGACCCTCAATACTCGCGCAATATCTTTGGCTTCTGCCTGGCTCAGCCATTCGGCTGCCGAGACACCTTGCCCGGGATTCATTCGCATATCCAGCGGCCCTGACTGACTAAAACTGAAACCTCTTTCCGCATCATCGAACTGTGGCGAGGAAACACCAATATCCAGCAACACACCATTAACCTTGCCAGACAGTCCCTTTGCTTTAACCACCGCCCCCATGGCACTGAAGTTCTCATGCACGATTTCAAAACGCGCATCACCTGCGAAACGCTCGCGGGCAACCGCTATTGCCTCCGGATCCTGATCAAAGGCAATCAGTTTTCCTGACTCGCCCAATTTAGACAAAATCGCTGCGCTGTGCCCGCCCCGGCCAAAAGTGCCGTCGATATAGATGCCATCAGGCTTGATATTTAATGCATCAACCGCCTCTTCTAATAACACCGGCTGATGTGTGAATGTTTCAGTCATCAGCTAAAGCGACAAACTTTCCAATGATGAATGCAAGCCTTCTTCATCATTTTTAATATCATCCAGCCAGGCGTTCTGGTTGTCTTGCCAGGTCTTCTCATCCCATATTTCAAATTTTTTACCCTGACCTATCATTACCACTTTTTTATCCAGCCCCGCCTGCTCCTGCAAAATCGTTGGCACACGGATTCTGCCCTGAGAATCAATTTCGCATTCAGTAGCGTGCCCCATCATGCGGCGCTGTAATGTTCTTGCCTGTTTGTTCATCGAAGGCAAAGCAACCAGCTTTTCTTCGATTTTTTCCCATTCCGGTAAAGGGTAAACCAGAAGACAGGAATCAAACTCTATGGTCACAATCAATCGTCCCGCACAAGATTCAAGCAGGCGCTCACGATAGCGAGCCGGCATAGCAACGCGACCTTTTGCATCTAAAGCCAGATTGTTGATTCCTCGAAACACTTTTACCCACTTCCACCCACTATTCCCCACATATAAACACTATAGTCCCGATAACACCCACCCGTCAAGGTTTTACGCCCTGCAAAATAGAAAAAAAGGCTTACAGGTCAATAAGTTAGCAGCGATTATAAAAACCCTACAGAGCATGCATTTTTAACATTAATTAAATCATTAGCTTGTGCTTAGAACTTAAAGAGTTACTTTAAGTATGTAGGATTTTTCTCTATGAAATGAACTGACGAACGGTATTTCAATGGCTCTGCGATCACAAAAGCCGCTTTTCTAAAAAAATCATTGCCGCTTTTTAGGCAAAGCCACAATGCAAAGTATAAAGATGAGTCGGCCGATAAGCCGGGTTCTGTCGTGGACAATCATTCATCTGGGCAATATGTCACCATATGCCTCAAGCGATCTACCCGAGAACAATGCGGGTCGCACCATATGTTCTCCTATTCGATCTTGCTCCAAGTGGGGTTTACCTAGCCGCAAACTGTTACCAGTTGCGCGGTGCGCTCTTACCGCACCCTTTCACCCTTACCGACCCAGAATAAACTGGGCAGGCGGTCTACTCTCTGCTGCACTTTCCGTAGGCTCTCGCCCCCCAGGTGTTACCTGGCACTCTACCCTATGGAGCCCGGACTTTCCTCCGCCTGGTGACATAATCAATGATTATGTCACCAGGCCGCGATTGCCTGGCCGACTCAGCGCCTATTATACGCTTCAAAAACATTTCAGTCTTGCTGCATTTCCAACGCCAGCTGATAAATCTTGTTCTTTTTTTGACCCGTGAGGGCTGCAACCACCTGACTCGCCTGTTTGACCGAGACGATCGGCAATACTTTTTCCAGCATCTGCCTGATTTCAACGTCAGACTCAGATAGATCACTCTCAGCACGACTCACCACCATCACAAACTCGCCTTTTTGCTGATTATTGTCTGCCGCTACGAAATCCACAAGCTGAGCCAGGCTACAGCGTTTTATCGTTTCGAAGGTCTTGGTTAATTCCCGCCCCATTGTCACCATTCTCTCGCCACCGAGCACGGTCAGCGCATCATTTAAGGATGCCACAATGCGATGACTGGACTCATAAAAGACATGCGCATGGGGACTTTTCAGCCATTTTGCATAATAATCTTTACGCTGCTGTGACTTCACCGGCGGGAAACCCTCAAAAGTAAAACTGTTCACCGCCAGACCCGATACCGACAACAACGCAATCGCCGCATTGGCTCCCGGTATCGGAATCACCTGAACACCGGCATCATGTACCGCACTCAGCAGCCGGTAACCCGGGTCATTAATCAACGGCGTGCCCGCATCCGAAATCAACGCCACATTCTCGCCGGCTAACAGCTTTTTCAGCAGCACGCCTGACTGATATTCTTCATTATGATCGTGATAAGCCTTTAATGGCGTGGTGATCATATAGGCCTCAAGCAACCTTGCACTATGGCGCGTATCTTCAGCAGCTATTAGATCCACACCCCGCAATACATCCAATGCGCGCTGGCTAATATCCGCCAAATTACCGATAGGCGTTGCCACGACATACAGTTTACCGATTACCTGCTCCAAACTCTGTCTCTCCGGGGTGTTGTTTATAAGACATAACGAAACAGCTATTGTAGAATAGATGGGTCTTTGAATTTGAGTTTTTTCTTTCCACCGAGTTTTCCATCAAATTATAATTATATGATCAAATCCGTGAACTTATACCTTAGTCTCTTCTTATTCATATTATTAGCAGGTTGCGCCCAAAAGCCTCAGCTCAGTAAAACTATCCCTCCTGCACCCGCCGTCACGATTGAAAAAGAGCTTACTTCTCAAACCAAACAATTGACCGAGTCCCAGACCGAGACACTGAAAGACTACATACAGCGCAGTGAAGCCAACCCCGGCCCACTAAGGCAACAGTATATTCTGGAAATGTCTGAATGGCTGTATGAACAACTCGAGTTAAAAGCGGCGCTGCGGGCATTGGACAAACTACAGCCTGAATACCTGACACTGCGCCAGTCAAACAGAGCGTTTTTACTGAAATCGCGCATTATGTTATCGCAAGGTGATTACACCGGCGTCATCAAGACATTGCCCTCGACCCTCGTCAACCTGAATAATCAACAGAAAATTGATGTCCTGAACCTGCGGGCCCAGGCATTTCTCGGAGCCAGTTATCCATTCGAAGCCATCAGAACGCGCATTAAATTATCAGCCTACCTGCATGATGAACTGGCGATAGACGATAACCAGTACACAATCTGGCGCATTTTGAACCTGATGTCACTTAACAGCCTGAAACAGATCAACACGCTGCCACTTAACAGCCAGTTAAAGGGCTGGATCGAATTAGCCATTGTCACTAAAAACAATCAAAATAACTGGCAACGGCTGGAAGACGTCTATCAAGACTGGCTGCAAAACAACCCGCAACACCCCGCTGGCAGAACCTTTCTGGCGACGCTTGCAAAAAACCAGATCGAACTTATCAAACAACCCCGGCATATTGCCTTATTACTGCCCCTCAACGACAAGTTCGCAGGTGCCGCACGTGCCATTAGAGACGGTTTTCTCAGCACACATTTCCATGCCCAAAGACGCAACCAGGCTCAAATTTCGGTGATCGATACCAGCAAAAGCCAGACCTCTATCTGGCAACATTACCAAACAGCCATCCAGAAAGGCGCTGATTTCATTGTCGGGCCACTCGCCAAGGCTTCGATAGACGAGCTTTCAAAAATTAAAGAACTAGAGGTTCCGGTACTCACCCTCAATTACGCCGAACAACAGTCTTCAGTAACCGACAACCTGTTCCAGTTTGGCTTGTTACCGGAGGATGAAGCCGGCCAAATTGCAGAACTGGCGATTAAACAAGGCAAAAAACACGCGGCTATCCTGGTTCCGGCTTCAGCCTGGGGACAACGACTGCAGTCTGCTTTCCAGCACCGTTTTGAAGAACTCGGTGGTGAAGCACGCAGCATCAAAACCTATCAAAGCCAAAAGAATGATTTTTCAAACTCAATCACCACTCTGCTAAACCTGACTCAGAGCAACCAGCGTGTTAATAAAATAAGACAGCTTCTGGGTAATAACATTAAATCCGAGGCCTATCGTCGTCGAGATATCGACATGATTTTTATTGCCGGCCAGCCCCGTGCCGCGCGTTCTATTTTGCCACAATTGAAATTCCACCAGGCCAGCGACCTGCAGGTATATTCAACCTCACACGCGTTTTCTGGTACACCTAATAAAAGCGCTGATCGTGATATCAACCAGTTACTCTACTGCGACATACCCTGGGTGCTAGAAGACAACGAGATTAAAAGCCGCATCGAAAAAAACTGGCCGGAATCAAGTAAACGCTATAGCCGTCTTTATGCTCTGGGAGCCGATGCCTATCACCTGATCCCCTATCTTGGGCGCTTAAAAGCCCGCGCCGGTGAAAACTTTAGCGGTTATACCGGCAATCTTTATCTCGATCCCTTATTGCGCATTCACCGCAAGCTGATTTCCGCACAGTTCATTGAAGGCCTGCCCGTGCCACTTGCCGCAGACGACAATATGTCAAGCCTCTATCAGCATCAAACACCGGCATCACCTGGTCCCAGCGAGCAGAACATTAACTAAACATGAACCAAAAAAGCCAACACGGAAAGTTAGCTGAAAACCTCGCCCAACAATTGCTTGAATCCAATCAGCTTAAGTTGCTCGAAAAAAATTATCACTGCCGCTATGGTGAGATTGACCTGATCATGCAAGATGCCAGCACATTGGTTTTTGTTGAGGTCAGGTTCAGAAAAAGCAATCAGTTCGGTGGTGCCGTGGAAAGCATCGATCAAAAGAAACAAAATAAAATCCGCATAACGGCTCAGCACTATCTGCAAAAACATAACAGCAAACTCAATGCCCGGTTTGATGTCGTCACCCTGTCCAGCCTGAATGATAATAATAAAATTAACTGGATAAAATACGCATTTGAGTAAACAAAACGCTATAATTCCTTTATCTCATTATCATAGAAATTTATTATGGACTTGCTCGAACGTGTACAACAAAGCTTTGAGGACAGCCTTGCTACCAAGCTGGCCGCCTTAGACGAACTACCGGTTTTGATCACCGAAGCGTCTCAGCTGATTACCAACGCGCTGATGAACGGCCATAAAATATTGTCCTGTGGAAACGGCGGCTCAGCCGGTGATGCTCAGCACTTTTCTTCAGAAATGCTTAACCGCTATGAAATGGAACGCCCCAGTCTGCCGGCCATCGCACTGACAACAGACACGCCCACCATTACCTCGATTGCCAATGACTACAGTTTTGACATGATTTTTTCAAAACAAATCCACGCCCTCGGCTCTGAAGGCGACATACTGCTGGCAATCAGTACCAGCGGCGACTCCAGCAATGTGGTGCGAGCTATCGAAGCGGCCCATGACCGCAATATGAAAGTCATTGCACTGACCGGAAAATCAGGTGGCACCATGGCAGAAAACCTCGCCATCGAAGATATCGAAATACGCGTGCCCTCCGATTCAACAGCCCGCATTCAGGAAACACACCTGTTAATTATCCATTGCCTATGTGACCTGATCGATCACCAGTTATTAGGCCAGTAAGCTTGTTGGCAAAAAAAAAACTGACCCGGCAACTGCTTAACATACTCAGCAGCGAATTTGTCAAAACCCAACAGGCGGACATCTGGAGCTACGGCTTTGATAACAGCCGTCGTCAGGCGCTCGCCGATTATGTTGTTTTGCCAGAAACTGCAGAACAAATAGCGGCCATTGTTACACTTTGCAACCAGTTCAAGATACCGCTGATTGCCCGTGGCCGTGGCACCGGCACAACCGGCGCCACGGTGCCCATTACTGGCGGCATTATCCTTTCGACCGAACGCATGAACAAGATCATACGTATCAAGCCAGAAGACCGTTATATGGTTGTGCAACCGGGCGTTACCAACGCAGAGGTGCAGACAGCGGCAGCTGAGCACGGCTTTTTCTGGCCTCCCGACCCGACCAGTGCTGCATTTTGCACCATTGGTGGCAACCTTGCCTACAATTCGGCTGGCCCCAGAGCCGTTAAATACGGCACCCCCAGAGACAATACCCTGGGCCTGGAAGTCGTTACCGGGCAGGGTAAAAAAATGCGTTGCGGCGTATTTACCACAAAAGGCGTGGTTGGTTATGATTTAACACGCTTGCTGATCGGCTCAGAAGGCACACTGGCTATCATCACAGAAGCGACGCTTAAACTCACACCGCTGGCGGACTCGAAAAAAACCATTAAGGCGATTTACCGCTCGATTGACAGCGCCGCTGAAGCTGTCGCCAGTATCATGGCGCAGAGCACCATACCCTGCTCTCTGGAGTTTATGGACAAAAACGCACTGGATATGGTTCGCCAGTATTCCGATGTCGACTTGCCTGAAAACGCCGCCGCCATGCTGATGATTGAAGTCGATGGCAACGCCGAACATTTAGAACAGATGACACGCGACATTGAGCGCGCCTCTCAAAATGACGGACTGGCATCGTTTAGCATTGCCCGTAACCAGCAGGAAGTTAAGGCTTTGTGGCAAACACGAAAAGCCCTGTCACCCAGCCTGAGACATGTAGCGCCGAAAAAAATTAATGAAGATGTGGTGGTTCCCGTCTCCAATATTCCGGCCCTCATTAACGGCCTCAATAACATCAGCCGCCAGCATCAAATACCGATAGTCAATTTTGGACATGCCGGCAATGGCAACATTCATGTGAACTTATTAGTACAGGAAAAGGACGCCGCCGCCTATCAATGCCTGGACGACGTATTTAAACTGGTTTTAGCACTGGATGGTACATTATCGGGTGAACACGGCGTGGGGATAGACAAGCTTGATTTTATTGCCAATGAACTGGACGCAGAAGCGCTTTCGATGATGCGTTCCATCAAACAGTGTTTTGACCCGAATGATATTCTCAATCCAGGTAAAACCATTCCCAGGAAATAGCGCGATCATGATATCGCGGTGAAACACAAAACCAGAGCAGACTTACTTCACTACCCTGAGTGACGGCTTTTTAGATTTCTTAGCCGCGCCATCTGAAGGTGAAGCAGGAGAGCCGTCATCATCCTCACCAAACATCATGCCCTGACCGTTTTCTTTTGCATAAACCGCCAACACACTGGCCACGGCTATTGATAAATCCATAGACTGACCGCTAAAGCGGGCATTAAAGGTAATCAGGTCATCAGCCAGAATCAGGCCCTGCACCGCCATTGGTGCCACATTCAGAACAATTTTTCCATCCTGAACAAACTCTCTGGGAATCACCAAATCCGGTGATTCAGCATCCACCAGGATATAAGGCGTCAGACCATTATCAACAATCCATTGATAAAGGGCTCGAATTAAATAAGGGCGGCTAGATGTCATAATTAAAGATATAAAAAACCTGCCGACAAAGCCTGTGCTTTATCGGTGATCTGTGATTTAAAGACGCATGTCCCGTTCTTCTTCCGTCAGGCTGGCTTGAAAAGCCTCACGCTTAAAGACACGCTCTGCATAGGCTTTGACGGCTTTAGCTTCATCCGGCAATTCAATACCCAGCACAGGCAAGCGCCACAAAATAGGTGCGATAGTGCAGTCTATTAAGCTGAACTCTTCGCTCAGGAAGTACGGCATCACGTCAAACACTTCATTAGCAGCAGTCAGGCTTTCACGTAACATTTTACGCGCTTTGGCACTGGCTTTTTCACCGCGGGTCATGATGTCATGCATCAATGGATACCAGTCATTCTCAACCCGATAAAGCGCGAGCCGAGACTTACCTCTGGAGACAGGATCAACCGGCATTAATGGCGGATGAGGAAAACGCTCATCCAGGTATTCAGTGATAACACCTGAGTCATACAAAACCAGATCACGATCAACCAGTGTTGGCACCGAGTGATACGGATTCAGGTCCAATAAATCTTCGGGCATATTATCCAGATCAACGTCAATGATTTCAAAGCTGATATCTTTTTCAGACAGGACAATACGAGTGCGATGACAATAGGGACATGTTGGTGATGAAAATAAATTCATAACCGATCTGCGATTGGCGAGTGTCGCCATAAAAGTGCTCCGTTTTTCAGTATCTAAAAATAAAGCTGCCAGCAGACGAATTAACGTTTGCTGGCAGTGTAGAGTATCACAAATAGTTCTTAGTGAACGTCTTTCCAGTACTCTTTCTTCAGCATATAAGCCACGACAAAGAAAATCAGCAGAAAGCCCAAGGTCCAGAAACCAATAGACTGACGCTCAAGCTGCATTGGCTCACCCATGTATGCTAAATACGTCACCAGGTCATTGACAACCTGATCAAATTCAGCCACAGAATGGGTACCTGGCTTGATGATGCTCAGGCTTTCAACGTGGCGGCTGCCTTTATCATCGACACGGATTTCAGCTTGCTGAACACCCTGCATTTCCCACAACACATTCGGCATACCGACATCCGGGAAGGCCTTGTTGTTATGACCAGAAGGACGGCCCGCATCAACGTAGAAAGTGCGCAGATACGTGTATAACCAGTCAGTACCACGCGAACGCGCAATAACTGTCAGGTCAGGCACTTTAGTACCAAAGGCTTCTTTTGCGTAATCTTCAGTCATCGCATTTTTCATCAGCTCACCGACTTTAGTCTGCTCGCCTTTTTTGTTGCGTGTGAAAATCAGGTTATCTTTCAACTGCTGATCCGTCATGCCTGCGTCAGCACCTAAACGGTTATAACGCATGTAAGCGGCAGAGTGACAACTCAAGCAGTAGTTTACAAATGTTTTAGCACCACGTTGAATGGCTTCTTTATTGGATACATCAATGTTCGCGTGATCCAGCTGAATACCACCGCCAGCAGCAAAAACCAGTGACGGAGCAACAGCTAATAATAATGCAGTAATTAGTTTTCTCATTTTGTCACCCTTTCTGGAACTGGTTTAGTCTTCTCATTTTTAGACGTATACCAAAGTACAACAAAGAAACCGAAGTAAACAATACTACCGATTTGCGCAACCAGAGTACGGCCCGGAGTCGTTGGTAACATGCCCAGATAACCCAGTACCAGGAAGCTGACAACAAATGCCGCCAGGTTTACTTTGAAAATCGTTGCCCGGTAACGAATAGATTTCACTTTACAGCGATCTATCCATGGCAATACAAACAGCACGGCAATCGAGCCAAACATCGCGATAACACCCATTAACTTATCAGGTACGGCACGCAAGATGGCATAAAATGGCGTGAAGTACCAGACCGGGGCAATATGCTCAGGTGTTTTCAATGGGTCTGCGGGCACAAAGTTCGCATGCTCAATGAAATAACCGCCCATTTCAGGTGCAAAGAACATAACAGCGACAAAGAACATCAGGAAGACAATCACACCCACAATATCTTTTACAGAATAATAGGGATGGAAAGGAATACCATCTTTTGGAATACCGTTTTCATCTTTGTTTTTCTTGATTTCAACGCCATCAGGGTTGTTTGACCCAACTTCATGCAAGGCTAATAAGTGAGCCACAATCAGTCCCACCAGAACGAATGGCAAGGCAATAACGTGTAATGCAAAGAAACGGTTCAGCGTGGCATCAGAGATGACATAGTCACCGCGAATCCACAACGTTAAGGCGTCACCTACCCAGGGAATGGCACCAAACAGTGAAATAATGACCTGAGCACCCCAGAATGACATCTGACCCCATGGTAACAGGTAACCCATAAAGGCTTCAGCCATCAGCGCCAGGTAGATCAACATACCGAACAACCAGATCAGCTCGCGTGGCTGCTTATATGAACCGTACATCAAACCACGGAACATATGCAGGTAAACCACAATGAAGAAAGCCGACGCACCGGTTGAATGCATATAACGAATCAACCAGCCGTAAGGCACATCGCGCATGATGTACTCAACCGAGGCAAATGCCAGAGCACCATCAGGCTTGTAATGCATGGTCAGGAAAATACCTGAAACAATCTGGATAACCAGAACCAGTAAGGCTAATGAACCAAAGAAATACCAGAAGTTAAAATTCTTTGGTGCATAATATTTGCCCATGTGGTCATTCCACATAGACATCAGAGGGAAACGATCGTCCACCCAGTTTAATAATTTATTCATTATGCGGCACTCCCGTCTTCACCAACCAGGATCACGTTATCACTCAGGTAATAATGTGGAGGAACTTCAAGGTTTGTTGGCGCTGGCACACCCGAATAAACACGCCCAGCCATATCAAATTTTGAACCATGGCATGGGCAGAAAAAACCACCTTTCCAGTCCGCACCCAAATCGGCAGCCGCCAGATCAGGACGGAAAGTAGGTGAACAACCCAGATGAGTACAAATACCCACTAACACCAGAATCTCAGGCTTTCTTGAACGCGATGCATTTTTTGCATAGTCAGGCTGCTGCTCTTTGTCAGATGCAGCATCACGCAGTGAATCATCCAGTGTTTTTAAATCTTCCAGCGTTTTATTGCTACGTTTAACAATCCAGACTGGCTTACCACGCCATTCAACCGTTAATAAACGGCCCTCATCCAGTTTGCTAATATCAACCTCAACCGGTGCACCCGCTGTTTTAGCGCGCTCACTGGGAGCCCAGGACGCAACAAACGGAACCGCAACAAAACCAGCACCAACAGCTGCGACAGCTGAAGTGGCCAGTGTGAGCGTGCGGCGTTTGCTTGTATCTACAGTATCTGTAGTCATGTGCAGCTCTCCAAAACACAAAATTAAAAATAAACCATTAAAGTGAAACGTTCAGTTGACCCGCTCCACACAAATTCTTCTTATCAACAGCCAAAATATGGCTAATGAGTATTGTTGGCGGCATAGCATATAGCAAGTTGCCATCAAGACCAAGTATTATTTTCTAAGCGATTGATTATTAACAATTAATTTGAGAGTGCGGTTTTTTTCACTGAGCTTTTATTGATATTTTTTAAGGGCTTACATAGGCATTAAAAATGCTTATTCACCTATTAACGCTGTGGCTATGTTTCAAACCGGGTTATCCAATTCGACATATTGATAGCTAATCTCGAATTGTTGCTGCAAATGCGCCGCCAAAGCCTGCACCCCATAACGCTCTGTTGCATGATGACCGGCCGAAAAATAATGAATATCCAGCTCTTTGGCCTGATGCATCGTTTGCTCTGAGACCTCACCACTGATATAGGCATCCACTCCCCTCTCAGCCGCAGCTTCTATATAAGACTGTGCACCGCCGGAACACCAGGCCAGTGTTTTAATTGGCTGATTTGAATCTGAAGGCAGCCATAAGGCCTGACGGCCTAACTTGTCAGCCAGTAAATCAGTCAGCTCAGCGGCACTCATACTTTTGTTAAACTGGCCCTGCCACAACAGATCATTGACACCATTGAGGCGGTGACTGGCCAGCACGTCAATGCCCAGCTGTTTTGCCAGCTGGGCATTGTTACCCAGTTCAGTATGCGCATCCAATGGCAAGTGATAGGCTAACAAATTAATATCCGCCTGCAATAATGCTTTGATACGTTTCTGCTTCATGCCCACAAGCGCCGCATTTTCACCCTTCCAGAAATAACCATGATGAACCAGTATGGCATCCGCATTTTGTTCAATAGCCGCATCAATCAATGACTGAGATGCCGTCACACCTGCGACGATATGGCGGATCTCAGCACTACCCTCAACCTGCAAGCCATTAGGGCAGTAATCACTGAAATCATCCACTTTTAACAACC
>JAOUKT010000102.1 GCA_029882395.1 Gammaproteobacteria bacterium | reverse complement strand
TAGATGTGGGTAAATTGCTGGCCGGCTTTTTATCGATATTTTTGTTAATTTCCGCCTTTGTCGCCGCCGGACTCTATCTTTCCAGCCTGACCGACAATCCCAGCGTTGCCGCCGTCTCTACTTTTGGTTTGTTATTGCTGTTATGGATCATTAATGCCAACTCACCGAATGATCTCAGCGGCAATATATTTAATTACATCTCCCTGATAAAACACAGCAATGCTATTATCCGCGGTGTCATTAACACCACCGACATTATTTATTTTCTACTGTTCATTGGCTGTTTTCTTGTCCTCAGCATTCGCCAACTGGATTCTTACAGGTTACAACACTGATGATGACCACACCTGCAAAAAAGCGTCAGTTACGCCTTCAGTCTTATGTTTTTACCCTGCTCTTTTTATCAGTAGCCGGTATTCTGGCCTGGCTCAGCACTCAATACAGCGCCAGCAGCGACTGGACCTACGGCAACCGTAACTCTCTTTCAGAATCCAGCATCCAGCTTTTGGAATCAATGCCGGGGCCCCTCGAGGCGCGTATTTATTTGCCTGACCAGGCTTCAGTGCGCATGGCTGTGAATGAACTGTTTAACCGTTACCAGCAGCATAAAAGCGATTTCAATTTTAAACTGCTTAACCCCGATCTTGATATAGAACTGGCCAAAGCCGACAATATAACGCGCTATGGGCAAGTGATTATCAAGTACAACAATAAAACTGAAAAATTAGACAGCGTCAATGAAAGTATTCTGGGCAATGCGCTGTCTCGCCTCAGCCGTGCGCAATTACCGCATGCCGTTTTTATTCAGGGCCATGGCGAAAGAAACCCGTTAACACAGGATAATACGGGCTTTAGCCAGTTAGCCGCAGCACTGACAGAAAAAGGCATCAAGGTCAGTACTCATAACCTGCTCGCCGGCTCTCTTCCTGAAGATACCAGTATCCTCGTTTTAGCCGGACCTCAGCGGGCTTTTCTTGCGGGTGAAGTTGAACGCCTGCAACAATATATTAAAATCGGCGGCAACCTGCTCTGGTTACAAGAGCCGGACAACAACGCAAAACTTGACGCATTAAGCCAGCAACTCAAACTGTCTTTTGGCACCGGAACACTGGTTGATGCCGATCCTCAATTGCGCGCCACTCTCAGAATAAAACATCCGGCGACAATTGCCGTGCTGCAGTACAACCTGCACCCGATCACAGAACAAATTCCCTATAACACCTTGTTCATGCTAGCTGGCAGCGTTGACTTCATTGCTTCTGACACATCTGACTGGCATGGCACGACTTTATTCAGCAGCCGCGAAAGCACCTGGTCTGAAACCGGCACCTTGCTCAGCAAGCAGATTAAATTTGAAAAAAACAAAGGTGACAGACTGGGCCCGTTGCCAATGGCTCAGGCCTTAAAAAGAAACAGTGAATTTGAGCAGACTCATAAATCTCAACGTGTAGTAGTGGTAGCAGACAGTGATTTCCTTGCCAACAACTATATTGGCGTGGCTGCAAACCTGATGCTCGGTGAAAATATATTTAACTGGTTAAGCCGTGATGAGCAACTGTTATCTTTTGAAATTAAACAGGCACCCGATTTAAAGTTACAACTGTCTGACAATCAGGTTGCGCTGATAGGCGTGACATTTCTGGTCTTGCTGCCTGTTGCTTTATTACTCAGCGGTTTTATTATCTGGCGCCGGCGCCGGCAAGGCTGATCATGTTTAGTTCCCGTTTTATGCTCAATATTGCGCTGTTCTCGCTGCTGCTCATTCTCGTCACCAGCGTGCTGATCAGTCGCCAGCAGCCACCCGCATTATCGGCATTTAGCCCTTTAAAGCCCAATGACATAACATCGCTGCAGATATCCTATAACAACATTACGACTGAAATAATTAAAACAGATCATCACTGGCAAATCACTAAACCGCTGTCAATCGAAGCTGACAAGTTCAGACTGCAGGCTATTCTTAATATTTTAAACACTAACCCCAGCACTCATTACCAGATTGAAGCCAAGCATTATAAAAAATACTCGCTCCAGCCGCCGCAAGCACAGCTTAGATTAAACCAGCAGAGCTTTATTTTTGGCTCAACATCTGCGGTCAACAATAAACGTTATGTTTTAACTAATAATAAACTCTTTTTAATCGAAGACAGTTTTTTCCCGTTATTCACCTCCGGCTATACAAACCTGATGCGCCGTCAGTTATTTCACAGCCGCACCAATATTAACGAGATACAGATTGCAAACAAACGCGTTTTCCAAAATCAGCAGGGTAGCTGGCAATCGACTCATCACGCCATCAGTGCCGACCAGCTCAAACAGTTTGTGGATAACTGGCTGCACATACAGGCTTATTCTGTGAGCCGGGCACAGGCTCCTTTTAGCGGCACCAAGGTATTCATTAAAACCGCTGACAACCAGAGCATGGAACGCATTGTTTCGAAAACCGATTTCAATACCGTGGTTATTGATCCTCAACGGCAGCTCAGTTATCAGTTTGACCTCAAAGCCTACGATTCACTGACCGATTTCGGCTTCTACGAGCCGCAAAATTCGGCCGATAACACTAAACGCTGATGCCTGAGTTACCTGAAGTTGAAACAACCTTGCGCGGCATAACACCTCATATCCGCGGCGAACTTATCACTGATGTGATTATAAGAAATAAAAACTTACGCTGGCCTGTGCCGGCCGCGATTAAGAAGCAGTTGCCCGGTCAGCGACTCAATTCTCTGCAGCGTCGTGGCAAATATTTATTACTCTTTACTGACAGTGGCACCGCTATTTTGCATCTGGGCATGTCCGGCAGCCTGCGAATTAATTCACTGGGCATCGTGGCTGAAAAGCACGATCATGTTGATATTGTTTTCAAGAATGGCAAGGTTTTACGTTTTCGTGATCCGCGACGTTTTGGCTGTCTCTTATGGACCACTAAACCGGTGGCACAGCACAAGCTGATTTCTGTGATGGGACCTGAGCCTCTGTCCGCTGACTTTACAGGCGAATACCTCTATGCCCGCTCACGCTCACGTAGAAGCCATGTAAAAAGTGTCATCATGGATAGCAAAGTTGTTACCGGTGTCGGTAATATTTATGCCAGTGAGGCTTTGTTTGCTGCCGGGATTTTGCCAACACGACAAGCAGGACGCATTTCCCTGGCTCGCTATCAGCGGCTGGCAGACTGTATCAAGCAGGTACTGAGCTCAGCCATCGCACAGGGCGGTACCACGTTAAAAGATTTTACACGGGAAGACGGTCAGCCGGGCTATTTTAAACAGTCACTCAAGGTTTATGACCGCGCGGGCATGAGCTGCACAGTCTGCATGCAACCGATCAAACAAAAATCCCTCAATCAGCGTTCAACATACTACTGCGGTCAGTGCCAGCGTTAGTCAGCATGTTAAAGCGGCTGGTTAGCAGCGATTAATCACGGTTAGCTGACGATATCTACGTCCTGAGCCTGCAAGCCTTTATCACCATTATGCAACTCAAATTCAACATTCTGGCCTTCTTGCAGTGATTTATAACCCTCACCGCGGATGGCTCTGAAATGCACAAAAACATCATCGCCACTCTCACGAGCAATAAAACCAAATCCTTTGCTATTGTTAAACCATTTAACAGTTCCTGTGACACGATCGGTCATCTTTATCTCCCTTTCCTTTACTTGCCAGTTCTGTCGCTACAAAACTGTTCCCAAAATATAATAAATAGTCCGCATCAGAGACGGCTCTGATACGGACTATTGTAACGCTATTTGCGCTTTATTCTCAAATCGAGACGTTTCCAGTAAAAACGTAATAGCACTTAATAAACTACTGACACATCATCAGCTTGTAAACCTTTATCACCATCACTCACATGAAAAAATACGGCCTGACCTTCTACCAGACTGCGGTGGCCCTTGCCACGGATTGAACGGTAGTGGACAAACACATCATCACCACTGTCACGGGTTATAAAACCGTATCCTTTGGTGCCATTAAACCATTTGACAGTACCACTTTCACGACCATCACGTGATACATCCTCACCACCGATAGACGACACACGGATGGTGGCTACCATAGTAGAAACCAGCGTGGTCACCAATAATAAATAAGCTATAGATTGCAGGGTCAGTTCAACCAGAGAAAACTGGGTAGCGATGTAAGCTGCTGCAGACGAAAAAATAAGACTAATAATGATATTTCTTATAAATGTTTTTTTACTTAACATATCAACTCTCTAAATAAATACTTAAAAATGAACAATGAAATACCCCCTTTTTTTATGGCACTAAGCACAATAAATAACAGGGGGAAACTAAATAACCGGAAAGCTTGAATACCGGCAATATCCGAGTTTATCACATGCTAAAATAATCATAAAACATTTAAGCTAAGCTTTTGAATTTACTCTGATTTGAATTCTTTTTTCAAGCCGAAATTCATGCCGATAGAAAGCCGTTGCTGGCCGCTTAGATTCTCTGTCACCTGGTGGATCAGATTAGGCCGAAAAAACACCATTTTGCCGGCCTCAGGTTCTACTATGAGCTGCTTGTCATGTACACCCAGCAGCAAGCTGCCTGAATTTTCCGGCACCTCCAGATAATAGACGCCGGACATTAATTCATCATCATCATCGTGCGTATGGGCAATGGTCACATCACCCGCTTGCATGCTGTTAAACCAGAAACCACACTGCAGCTGATCGGCTGGCTGGCTCAATATTTCAGCGACATAGACTATCGCCTGTTCGATAACCGGTATCAGATCCGGTATTTTTGCCGTTTCGATATAAATGTTTTCATACCGGTCTTCAAAGAAATGACTTTTACGGGTCAGAGGCTCAGCTTCAAAGGCCTTGAAGCCTGCGATAATCCTTTCATTTACTGTTTCAGGTTT
>JAOUKT010000055.1 GCA_029882395.1 Gammaproteobacteria bacterium | reverse complement strand
TGATTCGCGCCTTTTTCTATATTCTTTTTTAGCCCCTCATTTTGTCGCCGTTTTTTTTATATCCTGATAACCGTCGAAAGTCATCAGCTTTTTAGCTGAGGTGGAGTACGGTTTTGAACACAGCACGAATCTATTGCCTGGAGGCTGGACGGCACCAAGGCGCTAAACGATTAATCTGTGATCGCGTGGATGCGAGATCACTGGCCGAAGGTAAAACGATCACTCTCACAGTGACACGAACCGGCACGTTTTATGATCCGCGCTATGGCGAATTTGAAATTACCAAAGACATGTTGTTATCAATGGTCAAAAACTTCGATGCCGATGTTTATGGCCAGGCAATTATGCTGGATGTGGCTCACAAGCCCGAGGATGGATCTGCAGCCATCTTTAAACGGGTGTTTGTTGACGGTCACAAGCTAAGAGCTGAAGTTAAATTATCTGCTTACGGTATTGATGCAATAAAGAATAAAAACTTTATTTATGTGTCAGCTGAATTTCATGATGATTATGTTGATAACGAAAAACGTCAATCTCATGGCCCCACTTTATTAGGTGCCGGCCTAACAACTCGCCCCGTAATCAAACACCTGGACCCCATTCAATTATCCGAATCTACTTCTGGTGATACGCCTACTTATTTTAGTGAAAAGGTCATCAGATTATTGTCAGAGGACATATCGAAAATGAAACATTTACTAGAGAAGTTAAAGAAAAAATTAGCTGAATTAAAGCTGTCAGCAAAAATGATAAAGATTTTATGTGAGTCATTTGAAAAGGTGGGCACACCAATGGCGAATGATGACATGCGCCGTGAGCTGATGGAAAGCTTTGTATTACAAGGTGCTGAGTTAGTTAAGCAATTAGCTGAACTGGGTTCAAATGGTGAAGATACTGTAATTAATTTATCGTTTGATGCTCCTGCTGGTGATGGCGGACTTGATGCCGAAGCTGTTCAGAAACTACTGGCTGAACATACAGATAATCTAGCGGCTGCCACTAAGAAATTATCGGACGACGTGGCTGCAAACGTTAAACTTTTCAACGAGGCCATCGACGGTGCTGAGTCACTGAAAACATTGGCTGAGGATCAGATTAAGTTGCTTAAATCAGCCGCTGACTTGATCACCGCCGATATGACGGCAGACCAGATCACCAAGCTGGCTGAAACCCAGATTGCCATCGGCAGCAATATGGCCACTCAAAAACAATTATCGAGCATTGGCTTCCCTGTTAGTGGTGCTGTTCATGTGTCGGTTGATGACTCTAATGGCATTCGCTCGCTGGATGAAACCGTATTAAAAGGGCTGCGTGGCTCATCACTTCACAGTAATGGTCGTTTAAAACTGTCTGAAAAAGTCCCGGCCTTTGTTGACCAGGTGCTGGCTGTTTTTGACAGCATGCACGCGCCTCGTTTGCTGGCAGAATCAAAACTGCTGGCCGGTGGCACTACCAGTACCGCTGATACCAGCCTGCCTGTTAGTTCACAGCGCATGGTTATTCGTGAGGCCTTGTCGGACTTGCGAGTGCTTGAGCTGGTTCAAACCTTAACGGATCCGGGCGCTACTGCGACCACTCAAATCCCTTATGAAACGCGTGATTCGTCTGCGGTTAAAAATGGCGGCATTGTTTATGAAGGTAACGGCATTCACCGTGCCTCCATTAAACAGGAAATGGACCTGGCTTATATCCTGCCAATGAAACTGGCCATGCTGTTGTCTAATGAAGTGATTCATTTTTCACAGTCGGCCGCTATCGACTGGAATGCGATGGCACGAAGCCTTGAAAGCAATTCACGTTTGGTGCGTGAGTTAATGGTGGCGCGTATCTGTAACGAGTTGCAGCGCTCGGCTGATTCTTATGGTGCAGTTGATGTTGCAAACGAGGCGATTGATGCTCAGCTGAATGGTGCCAAGTCAATTGTTAAGACCGCACAGTTCCCGATTGTTCGTGCTCATCAACTGACTGATATCAAGGGCAGTGCGATTGGTTCGGTTGAAAACGCGATTACCGTTGTACTGAATGACGTAGCCATTGGTGAATATGACGGCTCGGGCACTCAAGCAGTAGCGACTTATTACCGCGTAACAAATTACAACCTGGGATACATCCAGTTTGTTGATGAAGCCGGTGCGCCAGTTACGCCTGCTAACGCAGCGGGCTCAGATAACATCAGTTATAGCTACGCAACCAATGTTGTGAAGTTTGATCTGGATAACGGTGGTACAGACCTTGATTTACATTTGAATGGTCTGTTACGTGCGATTAGCTCTCGACAGGCAGTAATGGACGCTGATCGTTTTGTTCGCCCTGACTTCAACTTGATGTCACCTATCCTGATGGATACCGTCACTAATGCTCGCCAGTTTGAGGCGCAGTCAAAACGTGATGGCAGCGATACCACGGCGACGGGTGATTTAGGCATTGTGAAAGGTGTCGGTTCCTGGAAGACAAACGCCCCCGGCATTGATCTGGGTGATGAGCGCCTGGTGATGGGGCAGCGTGGCACCTTGTCTTATGTGGTTGCTAAACCATTTATGACCGGCCAGCCCTTTGAAGCGGTTGACGGCAATGGCTTACCAACGGGCGAGAAACAGGCCTACGGTGAAGAGTACAGCGCCATTAAAGTGCCTGTGCCTATCCGTAATCGTTTGACTTCGATTATTGCTTACAGCGCCACTGCACGCGCTGCGGTTTAAGCACTGATTGTCTCTTTCCTGGTTAAACGGGAAAGAGACAGCCCTAAAATTTACTGGAGACGATTATGCCTAAAGTTCCATTTTATAATGACAAAGACCACGCCGAACATATTGGTCCTGTCACCATCATGCCTGGTGGCACTCGTGATGTTGACCCGCGTGATATTCCTAATTATAAAGCCGAAGAACCCGCTGCTGCTCATCAACCATCGGCGCTTGATCTTCTTGATTTATCGGTACCAAAAATTACTGGTTTTATTCCTCAGCTTGGTGATGACGAACTTCGTCAGCTTAAGAAAGCTGAAGAGGACGGCAAAGCTCGTACTGGTGTGATAAGTGCGCTCGATGCTGAAATTTTGAAACGCTCATCAAGTGAACTGGATAAACTCGATCTGGCTTCATTCGTTGACTCTTTACCTGGCAAACTGATTGATGAACTCGGTGAGCTGGCTGATTTGCATGCTAACGATCAGGCCGTGGCAGCTGTTATACAGGCTGAGTTTGATCGTCGTAATGGTGAGCTGGTTGATTTTATCAGTGAACTGCCAACGTTTGACCCGCAAGGTCTGACCGGTTTGCTGGAGACTTATGCAGATCACCCTGCTTATGTTGATGCGATTAAGGCAGAAATTGCAAAACAGGATACTGCTGACTAATGGCTGAGTTCAATCAAGCCATAGAAACCACTCTCATGCATGAGGGTGGTTTTTCTGATGACCCTGCCGACCGTGGCGGGGCCACTCGCTATGGTATCTCATTGCGTTTTTTAACGGCTCAAGGTTATGACATTGACGGTGATGGTGATGTGGATGCTGATGATATCCGTTCGCTGACGCTCGATGGCGCGATTGATATCTACCGTGAAAAATTCTGGAATATAAACCATTACGATCAAATCAAAAGCCAGGCCGTGGCCACTAAGGTTTTTGATTTTACCGTGAACATGGGCGCTAAAAGAGCGGCTATTTTGTTACAGCGTGCCTTGCAGTCGTGTGGTTTTGCATTGAAGCAAGACGGCAAAATTGGCCCGGCTACTTTTTCGGCGATTAATTCAGCCAGCAGTGAGACATTGCTGGCAGCCTATCGCAGCGAGGCCGCTGGTTATTACCGTTTAATTACACAAAAAACGCCTGATTTTGAACGCTTTATAAATGGCTGGTTGAGAAGGGCTTATTCATGACGTTAAAAAATATTATTTTATCGGTGATTGTTCTGGCTGTTGTTGCTGTTCATGGCGGTTTATTTTTTGATGGTTTTTCTTTGACTAAAGATGAATGCCTGGCCGATAAAAACGCGAGCTTAAACCGCTCGATGAGCGCCCAGGTTAAGGTCGATGACAGTGTTGATCGCGTTGCTGAACAGCACCGGCAAAAAGAAATTAAAACGGCTTCTATCAGGCAAGAAATTAAACGAGAGGTAGCGCGTAATGAACGAGCAAACAAGAATGGAATTCGGCCCCATCATGATGAGTGCAATCTTAATATTGGCACTGTGCAGCTGCTCAACAGCTCCCGTGCAGAGTCATTGCCCTCGGTTGAATATACCGGGCAAACTGCTAAACAAAAGCTTGCCGCTTCCACCATTACCCGTGATGCCCTTATTGATATCACCTTTGACTGCCAGGACGCTTATAACCGGCTGAGGCATGAAAAAGATAGCCTGATTGCTATTGTTGAAAATTATCAGTCCGATATCAGGGATTTTAATAATGAAAAATGAACAGCAGACAGACAAGATGGCAGGAATTCGTCCGGGACTGGCTAAGCTGGGCGTTTATTTTGCTTTCGCTTATTTAATTATTTTTGAGTTACTGCGTGCTTATGCTGAATTTAAGGGCTTGAGTGTTGATTCAAAAATTATATTTTCAGGTCCTTCTTTTGAGGTTGCTAGTTTGTTTTTGTCGCCGGCTGGTCTCTGGATGACTGGCCGTACGGTTGATGGTTTTTCTTCAAAAGGTAAAACAACAAGCATTGGACCTGATTGATAATGACTTCAGATGTTGTCGCACAAAAAGTAGATAGGCTTTCTGATGATTTTCAGGAAGTTAAAGACGAATTAAAAACAGTCAATAAATCACTGATTAAGTTGGTTGAGATTGATATGGATAATAAGCGTCGTGATGAAAAATCAGATCGTCATGAAACGTGGCTGATCAGCGTTGAAAAACGGCTTCAGGCTTTGTTGAGCAACCAGGCTATTAACAATACTAAATTAAATATTAGTGGTCATGTTGGTTATCTATTATTTGCAGCGGGTTGCTCCCTTACTACAGGCCTTATCGTTGTTATGGTGAAAACGTAAATGCCAGGCACAATGAGCAAAACGGATTTATCCACTGACCTTAGGGGCATGCTGGGTAAGAGTGCCGGAAGTTTCGATATTGAAGGCCGCAGTGATTTAGACCGTTTATTAAATACTGCCGCGTTGGCACTGTCTCGTGATAAGCCACAGAACCTGAGTGATTCATTGTCACTGGTTGCGGGCCAGTCGGACTATGACGCCCCGGCATTGATTATTAAAGCAGTGTATTCCGACTGGGGCAAAACGGCCTTAAAAGAGCGCATGCCATGGGAAAAAGGTTTTCCCAAAACATTCCCCACCTTAAACACCATTAAAACCGCGACGGGTAAAAAGATACGGCTTACCCCGGCCCCGACTGCAGCACAGGTTGTCGATTTTGGCAGTGATTATGCTTATTACTACACGGCCAGTTATAAGATCGGCAGCAAAGCGATTGATACCACGGTTGATGAAAGTGACCGTGATTTGCTGTTATTGCGTGCGGTGATTGCAGCCATGCAAGATTTAGCCGCATCACATGCCAGCGTGCCGGTGTCACTGGGTAAAGGAGTGGTCAGCATGGCCAAAACGGGCACACCAGCTGTGCTGGCGGCCAGTTTGTTAGCGCAGTATGAGGCCATGCTATGAGCCGGCTATCAATGACGGTTGACCCGGGTGCATTGCCGTTTACCTTACGCAATGCATTACCGACGTTTAAAAAGCATGTGGGCCCGCCGGTATCTCGCACCGTGTTAATGATGCAGCGATCAGCCAGGCGCAAAGCCCCGAAAGCAATGTCTGTTTTGACTAATTCAATATTCGCAACCATGGCGCTTGATGGTTTAGGTGGTGAGGTGACGCCGGGTGTCGACTACGCCGAAGCGGTTGAAGATGGCACCGGTTTATGGGGCCCTGACAAAACCGCCAGCGGCAAAATGCCACCGATTGAAAGCATTGAGGACTGGATTAAGGTACGCCGCGTGGTACCGGATCAGCCGCACATGGATACGCGTGATCTGGCGTTTGTTATTGCCCGAGCAATAGCCGCCAGAGGCACCGCCCCTCAGCCTTATTTACAACCGGCTTTTGATGAAGAACGCCCGGCCGGTGAAAAACGTATTTACCGTGGCATTAAAAAAGCCGTGAGGGAGCTGGAGTCGTGATCACCGCTGCCATATCCCGGATGGATGATCGCATGGACGCGATTTATGAAGCGATAAAGTCAGCACAATCACTGGAGCCTTATGTTAAAAGCCGCAGTTATGTGCCGCATGCTTCTCAGCAGAAAGATGCCGATTTAAAAAAAGGCGTGCTGATGCTGATCTCAAATGGTGAAGGCGGGTATTCACGAGAGAAAGGGCAGGTTGCGAACAAAGGCGCTCATGAATTTATGCTGATTTGCCATTTTAAAGTGGCTGATACTGACAAACCGGAAACCACCGAAGCCTTTGAGCTGGACATGGCCGAAGATATAAAAACATTTGTGCGTGCCGGTGTGCCAGGCATGACATTGTATTTAGATAATATTCAAAATTCATGGCAACAGGACCATCCTTACGGCTGGCTTGCGGTCAAATTAACGGCCGGATCCCCTGGTCATTCTATAAATTGAGGTAGTTAAAAAATGGAAACATTTGAATCGAAATATTTTTCAGGCCAGGGGGCGGTTTATGTGGCTCCAAGAGATGTGAACGGCAAACCACAAGGCTTAATGTTTATTGGTGATGCCTCGGCTGTTGATATGACACCGAACATTGACACCAAAGAAAAGCTGGAAAATGTGAGCGGGGCCCGAGGTGTGGCGGCGTCATGGATCAGTCGCTCAGACTTTGGTCTAGCCATCACCATGGACTCGATTAAAGCCGAGCATTTAGCCATTGCCTTACATGGTGTGGTAACGGTTAAGGCGGCGGGTTCTGTGACCGATGAAGCGCACACGGCTTATCTGGATAAATTTACACCACTTGAAAATAACAACGTGAGTACTGTGGTGGTGACCGGCGCAGGTGGTACGCCGACTTACGTTGAAGCGACTGATTATATTGTCCATGCCGAGGCAGGGCTTATCGAGTTTATCAGTGGCGGCACCATTACCGATGCGACGCCAGTGCTGATTGATTATGATTTTGGTGCGCAGAAGCACATCAAAATTGAGCCCAACAATGATGAGTTGTATATGGTCTTTGCCGGCATTAATACCGCCGACAACAACAAGCAAACCCGCTGCGAGTTGTACAAGGTTAAGTTAACACCGGGCGCACTCAGCATGATATCTGATGACAGCTCGCCGATTCCTATTACCGGCAAAGTCATACTGGATTCTTTACGCCCAGCCGGTGATCAGTTTTATTCATGGAAAACACAAGACTGATTTTAAAGCGTTTTAATTTGTAACAAATAAAGGTATTTAATTATGGACCCTACAGCAGAAAACAAAGCACCAACTTCCGGCGATAAAAAGCCCAAGCTTGTTAACTTTGCGTTAACCGCTGGCCACACTCACCGAGGCGTGGACTGTGGCAAAGGTGATGTGATTGAGCTGCGTGAAGACCAGGCTACGCGTTTAAAAGCTCAGAACAAAGGCAATGTTACCAGCGAGAAAGTGACGCGTGAGTTCGAGTGATAAAACCGCCGATGAGGGCGGTATATTATTTGATGAGCAAGTATTGCTGATTGGTGGCCAGACGGTCAGTGTGAAAGAGATCAGCTTTATTGACGGCATGAAAGTGGCCGGCTTGATTGAACCGATGATTGATCAACTGGCTGATGATCTGCTTAAAACGTCTGATGGTGGTCTGGGCTTATCACTGCTTGAAAAAGTGTTTGCTGATTATGTCGATACTTTTAAGGCATTGATTGTGATGTGCTCGAATATTGAAAGCGCTGAATTTATTGATGGCTTAGGTGATGAAGACGGGCAGCAGCTGTTGCTAATATTCTGGACGGTGAACAGCCGTTTTTTTATCAGCAGGCTGCAAAGACGCAGCCTGGAAAAAAGCCGCGCCATGATGGAAGAAACAAAAGCGCAGGACAAAACAATACAGTAAGCATTGGTGAAGTGTTCAGCCTGCTGATTGAGCACGGCCACAATATTGAGCAATTAAAAAAATACAGCGAGAGAAAATTGTTGATGTTTTTTAAGTATGCACAGCGATCGCGCAACCTGACCAGGGCAGATGAGCTTGATAATTTAAGCATTGTCTTTGCCGGCAAAGAACACCCCATGAGCAAGAAACTGAGAGCATGAGCAGAAAAAGCGACAAAGAGTTTTTGATTCGCGTTCGGGCTGACATTAAGCAAGCTGTGGGCGAATTAAAAAACGTCGGTGGTCAGATGAAAAAAACCGGTACCGACGGTAAGAAAGCAGCCGGCGGTGTGTCGAAGCTCGAAAAAAGCATGAATCAATTAGTGCTGGTCACTAAGGTTTATGTGGCGTTACGGGTTGCTCGTGGCCTCATTTTGCAGGCCGATGCTTTTAAGGTATTAAGTGTGCGTATTAAAACCGCCACCAAAGATACTGGCGATTATGTGCGTGTGTCAAAACAACTTTATGATATTTCACAGAGCAATGGTCAGACTGTTAAAACCAGTGTTGCGTTATTTCAGTCAATTGGCCGTGCGGCTCCTGAATTGGATGCTACCAATCAAGAGATTTTAAAAGTCATTAATTCTGTCGAGCAGCTGGGTGTTATTTCTGGTGTCGCCAGTGCTAATCAAAAGGCGGGTTTGCTGCAGCTGTCGCAGGGTTTTTCAAGCTCAATTTTTCGTGCTGAAGAATTCAATAGTTTGCTTGAAAACATACCTGAGGTTGCAAAGCGTATTGCCAAGGGCATGAACTTAACGACTGGTGAGTTACGGCAGCTAATTGTTGATGGCCAGGTTTTGTCAAAAGATGTCTTTGAATCACTAAAAAGTCAGGCCGCTGACATTGCTGCTGATTTTGCTGATATTCCTGATTCCGTTGAGCGTTCTGAAAGTCGTTTTGTTAATGCCTGGAGTCGCATGCTTTCTGCAGTTGATGATAAGCTGCATGTAACCGATTTTTACCGTTACCTGGTTAATAATGAAACAGCTTTGTTTGAGGTGGTCAGTGATTTTCTGACGGATGCGGATGCCTCTGAGTTCAATAAGCAAATTGATGATGCGATTTTTCATGTGTCCGACTTAATTCAAAAGATGGGCGATTTGAAATCGGTGGACATTAAAAATGCGTTTGAATTGATTGCACAGAATATCGAAGCCGCTCAGTCTAAAATGGAAGAAATTTATAATACGACGCCGAATGTTTTAGAGACGGAAGACGAACTAAGACAGCTCGATGAATTATCACAACAAATTGAAGAACTAAAAGCTCAGCGTCAAGTGCTCGCCGATGCGCTTAAAAATGTAAACAGCAATAATAATGATGTGGTAGACCCTAAAGCTGCCACTTCGATTAAAAAAATTATCGATGCGCTTAAATTACAAGCGGACACCTTTGGTCAGAGCAATGAAGCGATTGCAATTCACCGATTACAATTGCTGGGTGCAGCCAATGATGAGCTGAATCTAGCCGGTGCCATTATTAAACGCATTGATGAAATGAAAGAAGCGGCGAGACTGCAGACTGAGGGCAATGCGCTTTTTGAAAAAATGCGCACTGCCTCTGAAAAACTTTATGCCGAAATGGATCGTTTAAATAATTTAGTGACTGAGGGTGCTGTTGACTGGGAAACCTATAACCGCGCCATGAATCAGGTGGATAAAGACCTGGACGATCTGGCGAAAAGCGATGTCTGGAAAGAGCTGACGGCCGCTGTGCAGGGCTGGGGTAAAGAAGCGGCAGCGGCCATGGCTGAAATGACGGTGACGGGTGAGGATCTGTGGAAAGAGTTTGCTAACTCAGTGATCAGGCAGATTTTACGCATTTTGTATTACCAGTCTATTGTTCAGCCATTTATAAATTCACTGGGCATTAACACGGCCACAACAGGTGGGGCAACAGGTGGCATAACGGGGGATGCTGTGGCGGGTATAAGTTCGCATACCGGTGGCGTTGTGGGTGTGGGTGGTGTCTCTCACTCTTTTCCCGCCGCTATTTTTAACGGTGCGCCGCGATATCACCGGGGAGGCATTGCGGGTTTAAGACCGAATGAATTGCCGACTGTGCTTGAGCTGGGTGAAGAGGTGCTAACGGCCAATGACCCGCGCCACCGTAACAATATCGCTGGCCAAAATGGTGGCACGATTAAAGTCGAGGTCAGCAACAAAGGCGGCGCCAAGCAGGCCAGCGATGTAAATGTGAGCCGTAGCGGTAGTGATGTGGTGGTGGGCATTGTGATGGATGATATGCAAACGGGTGGCCCGATCTCGCGCGGTTTTCAAAAAACATTTAATCTCAATCGGAGTGGTCGCTAATGGCTGTTTTTCCTGCCTTTAAGGCGTTGATGTTTGACAGCTTTCAGGAGCAGGCTGAGTCGGCCGTGCTGCGCACTCAAATGGACAGCGGCAGCGTCAAACAAGCGCAACTTTATAGCCAGGGTAGTTTTAATCGCACGGTGACTTATGTGTTTACGGGCACGCAATTTGAGGCTTTTAAAATTTGGTGGCGTGATGATTTGGGTTTGGGTGCTGGCTGGTTTGACTGGGATGATCCGCTCGATGGCGCTACCAAACAAGTGATGATGAACCAGGGCGTGTACAGTGCCAGGCCACTTGATCAAGGCGAAGGCAATACGGTGGATATTGCCGTGAGCTTTCGCCTGGATAGCCGGGGCAGTTAATGCCTAGAGAGTATTCAAAGAGCCGCAATTTAGCCGTTAACCGCACGGCCAGCCGTGATTACCCTGTTATTTTATTAGAGATATCACATGCTGATCTGACCACACCTGTGCGCGTGGTAAAAGACAATGTAGACCTGACCAGTAACGGTGATTTGTTTGTGGCCATGCCGTTTGACATTACCTTGCCCGATGATCCGCAAGGTGGCCTGCCTAAAGCCTCGCTGAGCATTGATAACGTCGGTAAAGAATTAATGGGCTGGCTTGAATCATCGAATGGCGGGCAAGGCTCAAGCTGCCGCATTATGGAAGTGCTTCGATCAGACCCTAATACCATTGAATGGGAGGCGACCATGCAGCTTGATGGTATCTCAGCCACGCCGCTGGTGGTGAGTGGGCGATTGAGTTTTGACGATATTTTAAATAAACCAGCGGTGCTGGCGGTGCATGACCAAAGCACGACACCGGGTATCTTTTAATGGCGGCCCTGAGTCACTGGTCTGAGCAATATGTGGGCCTGCCTTACGCGGTGGCCGACTGCGCGGCACTGGCGGCAAAGGTGCAGCTTGAGGTGTTTGGTGCGGTGATCAAAATACCCGAGGCGCGCGCCGGTAATGTGCGGGCTTTGAGTGAGCAGATTATTGCAGCACAGACCGAAGTGGCGACACCGATCGCACAACCGGTTGAGGGCTGCGCCGTGCTCATGATGGGGCGTGGCCGCTTGAATCACGTCGGGGTTTTTACCTGTATTAATGGCATTGACTATGTGCTGCACGCCATGCGCTCGGCCAAACAAACGGTGCTGCATAAAATCTGTGATTTACCTAAACAGGGCTTAACACTTGAGGGCTATTACCGGTGGAATTAATGAGCACAAGCAGCCTGCACCGTCAGCCGGATCTGGTTTATTTGCCGCACCCGTTAACCGGTGAGGGCAGGCAGCTTGCTTACTCAACAATTTGTGACGGTGAAAGCCTGGCAAATTATTTTGAGCGGCAAGCGGTGGTTCATGATGATGCTGTTCTTTACTTAAATGGTCGCTTAATTCTTGATGAAAACTGGCCAACAACCTTTTTAAAAACCGGTGACTTAATTACGCTGCGCCCACGGCTGCAGGGTGGTGATATGTCAACTGAGCAAACTAAGACATTGCGAACAGTGCTCACTATTGCTGTGCTGGCATGGGCCGGTGATGTGGGTGGTGTTTATGGTGTGCTTATTAGCATTGGTGGTACCTATGCCATTAATGAGCTCTTTCCCTTCCCCGAAATTGAAGATGAAAGTGACAGCAGCCCTAATTATTCACTGCAGGGCGCTGGCAATCGGGCGCGGCCTTATTCGCCTCTGCAGTTGGCTTTGGGAGTGCACCGCGGTTACCCCGATTTGGGCGCGGCCAGTTACACGGAATTTGAAGGTGAAGACCAGTATCTGAACATGGTTTTTCATTTTGGACTTGGCGACGTGCTGCTGTCTGATTTTAAGCTGGGCGAAACCTTATTAACGGATTTTGATGATTACGAAATTGAAGAGTCGGGCGCTGATGGTGCGCTGAGTTTATTCCCCGCTAATGTGGACAGCCTGACCGGCGGTACGCTGGATGAGGCAGCCGGCTGGATCACCCGCACCAGTTCACTGGATGCCACCGCGCTGGTGTTTGATTTGACCGGTTATTTGTACAAGACCGATAGTGATGGCATGGCAGCTCATTCGGTGACGGTTAAGATTCAATACCGGCTGGTGGGTGAGACAATCTGGCTGGGTTTTGGTAATTCAGCTGATGGTCAGTATGTGTTAACCAACAGTGACCGCACGCCTTTGCGCTGGAGTAAACGCCAGGTGGTGGCCAGTGGTCAGTATGAAGTGCAGGCGCAGCGCGTTAGCGCCGATGAAACCAGCAGCAGCAAGGTCAGCAGTATTAACTGGGCCCAGCTCAAAACCTTTCAGCCGGATCTGGCAGACTATAACGGCCAAAAACGGGTAGCGCTGCGCGTGCGTGCCGGTGGCCAGTTTAATGGCCAGGTGGACCAGTTTAATGCCATGGTGTCGGCTCAGGTGCCGGTGTTTAATGACCCGGACTGGAATACGGAAATCAGCTCAAACCCCGGCTTTCAGCTGCTGCAGCTGGCGCGCGGTATTCGTATTAATGGTGATTTGGTGGCCGGTGCCGGGTTGCCTGATTCAAAGATAGACATTGAATCACTTAAAGCTTTTGCCGCCTGGTGCACTGCTTCTGGCCTTGAGTGTAATTTAATCATTGACCAGCAAATGAACTGCCTGCAAATGCTCAACACGGTTGCTCGCTGTGGTCGCGGCGCTGTGACCTGGTCTAATGGCATTTTGGGTGTGATTTGGGATGCACCCAGCTTGCCAGTAACGGCTATTTTTGGCATGAGCAATATTCGTCGCAATAGCTTTAAGGTGAATTACAACACCGGCCCGCTGCCGGACTGGGTGGTGGTGAAGTTTATAAACCCGGACTTGAATTACAAACAGGACTCAGTGCGCGTGGCCGTGTCCGGTGGTTCTGGTGATGGCGGTGAATACACGGTGACCTTATCGGGCTGCACTTCAGCGGTGCAGGCGGGGCGTGAGGCTAATTTAATTACCGCGGCGTTTGCACACCGCCGCCGTCAAACTGAGTTTGATACCGACCTTGAGGGCGCTGTGGTTCAGCGTGGTGACGTGGTGCAACTGAGCCATGATTTAACCAGATGGGATACCTCGGGTCGTTTACTCGCCGGTAGTAACACGGTGATGACGCTTGACCGTAACGTGACTTTTCAAGCCGGTTATCAACACTATATTGGCATTCGATACCCTAACGGTGATTACGATATTTATGACGTGGTGGCACAATTGGGTGAGGCCAGTGTCATCGCCTTAACTAACCCGCTGGTTAAAGCAAAATGGACAGCCAGCACCGCCATGACTTCCGCTGATGAAGTTGAGCCGACGGTGTTTGATGGCTTTTATTATGAAGCGCAAAACACCGCCAGCACAGGCGCCATTGAACCCGCCTGGCCAGCCGTATTAGGTGGCACGGTGGTTGATGGTGGCGTGACCTGGCTTTGCACGGGTGAGGCGCGGCTCTATGCACCGGATGATGATACTGATTCGGATGGTGCTGTTGATTATATCTGGTTTTTTGGTGCTGATGCTTCCCCAGGCAAGCGAGCCAAGGTGCTGGACATAAAGCCAACCGGCATGCACTCACTGCGAATAACGCTGACTGATGATAAGACGGCTTATTATGGAGCTGAGTATGATGGTTATTTGCACACCGTGGTTAATAATGCCAGCAATGCACCCGTGGTGTCTGATCTTAATATTAAAGACACGTTGATTAAATCCGGTGCGGGTTTTGCGGTGGTGCTGGCTTTAAATTGGGAGGTAAGAGGTGATTACAGTGGCGCGATTGTACGCGCAGCCCCCAGTGGTGAAGCGCTAAAGGTTGTGGACAATACCACGGATAGATCTTCTCAGTTTCCCTGGCCCGTGCCGATAGGTAATGTTGACATTGAGGTTACCCTGCTTGATTCAAACGGCATTCCTAACATTGGTGGCAAGGCTTCAACCACTTACAGCATTGTGGGTGCTGATATCCCTATCTCAGATGTAACCAATTTTACAGCTGAACGGGTTGATTTTGGTGTGGAGCTGAGCTGGGACGATGTGCTTGATGCACATTTGTATGATTATGAGATCCGCTTAAAAACAGGTGGCACTGTGCCCACGACGGCCGACTGGGAAACCGCACAAACCGTGACGCGTTTGCTGGGCACCACTCACTCTGTGCCGGTGGTGATGGCTGATGTGTATCACTTTATGATCCGGGCGCGTGATACCAACACCCGCACACTGTCGGTGAATGCGGCGGTGGACAGCCTGACCATTAGTGCACCGAGCCAGCCGCTGGTTAACAATGCGTTTATTGGTGAAAACGTGGTCTTGAACTGGTTAACATCGGTCGGTGACTTTGCGATCAGTGAATACAAAATTTATTACGGTGATGTTTTCGCCAGCGCGGTGCACTTTGATACCCTGGATGCGTTAAGCACCACGCTTAAAGCCGAGTGGCTGGGTGCGCGCACGTTTTGGGTTGAACCGATTGATGTAGCTGGCAATGTGGGTGCGCCCGGCTCTCAGCAGGTGTTGATTAGCCCCGGCGTGCTGGACAGCCTGCAGGCCGAGGTGATTGATAATAATGTGCTGTTTCGCTGGGCGGCCAGCCCGGGCACGTTGCCGATTGTGGCTTATGAATTACGCCGGGGAGCGGTATTTGCCAGTGCTGAGGTGCTGGGGTTATTAAACGGGACGTTTGCCAGCCATTTTGAAAACCAGAGCGGTCAGTACCGTTACTGGATGGTGCCGATAGACTCGGCCGGCAACTATGGCACGGAAAGCTCTGTGCTTGAAAACGTGGATGAACCGCCAGACTTTATTTTGCACAAAGAATGGGTATCTGATTATTCCGGCACGCTGAGCAATGTTTTTCAAATGCAAAACGGCAATTTGATTTTGCCGGTGAATACCACGGAGACCTGGACGGAACATTTTGTTAACAATGGCTGGAGCTCACCGCAGGACCAGATTAATGCCGGCTTTCCGTTTTACATGGAGCCATCGGTTAACACCGCCTTTATTGAGCAGGATTTTGATTACGGCACCAACTTAAGCGGCACGTTAATTACCTTGTTATTAGACAGCACGTTAATTGATGGTGAGGTGAGCATTACCCCAACCATATCGGTTAAAAAACTGATTGGTGATGCCTGGACCGATTACCCGGGCAACTGGCAGCAATATGCGCTGGACTTCCGTTATGCAAAATTCAGGCTCGATTTTGCCGCCACCGGTGGTGATGACCAGCTGCAGGTTAACAACATAAAACTCAAACTGGCGGTAAAACAAAAAACCGAAGCCGGATCCGGCACGGCGGTTTCAACCGATGTGGGCGGCACGGTTTACACCTTTACTAAAAGCTTTGTGGATGTGCAGTCGATTAGTGTGACACCCAAAGGCACCACACCGGTTATCGGCATTTATGATTTTTTAGATGAACCATACCCCACTGACTGCAAAGTTTTATTGTTTGATGAAAACGGTGTGCGCGTGAGTGGTGATTTTTCAATTGCAATCGAGGGCTTTTAAATGGCTGATTTTAGTAAACCCATAGCAGGTGATCCTTTCGCAGCTTTGCTGGCGTCTATTGTTGAAAACAACCAGTCAACATTAAAAATGCTGGACGGCGTGGCGAGCCTGGTGAGTTTGCCGGTTAACGCTAAACGCTGGAATGCCACGAATAAAAACTTTGAAAACTGGAACGGCACGGGCTGGGATGCACTGGCCACGCTGTATGAAATTAAGGTGCGCAACTCAGACCAGTTAAATGGCCAGACCGAAGCCTTTTACCGTAATGCGAATAATTTAAACGCGGGATCATTACCGGCGGCACGGTTTGGTGATAGCTCGCACGGTGCCAGAGCGGGTGGGTCATTGCACGCGGTGGCCACGACATTGCTGGCTGGCTTTATGAGTAGCAGTGATAAATCTAAATTAAACGGCATTGAAAATAATGCCACGGCTGATCAGAGTGCCGCTGAAATACTGGCGTTATTATTAGGCGTGGATGGCGCTGGCTCGGGGCTGGATGCGGATTTGTTAGATGGCTGGCAGCGGACCAGTGTTATTGCCAGGGCAAACCATACCGGCACTCAACTAATGTCTACGATCTCTAATGCAGGTGAACTTGCCACTAAAAATACAACAACAGTGACGCATTCAGGTACGCTTACAGCGGGAATTTTTTTATACGTCCCCTTGAATTCGTATGCTTTTTTGCCAATGATTTATACTTCTGTGGCTAGCAGTAACTCATCTATTCATAGTGACGTAAACGGGGGAGCTGATAGCCCTAAAGTACAATTATATAATGGAAGCACTACTGGTTCGTATACTATTAAGTACAGGAGAATTATTTAATGATTCATTATTGCTATCTTATTGTTAATTTAACGAATCAAGAGATGGAAATGTTAGGTGTTTCTGGTGTTGAGGCTGACTTTTTGCCTGGCGTATCGGTTTCTGTACCAGTTGCTGTGCCTGGTCCAGACGCGGTACCACCGCCGCCACCAGTTGTCCGCTTAGTTAAATATTTCAACTTTGAATATGACGGCGAGATAACAGCCGATCAACTGTTTAACAATCATACTTATGTTAATCCTAACAACATCAGCTTTAATATGCCGGGCATTACTAAACTCACTTTTTCACCTGTTGAGGAAAATTACGGGGATTATATGGTGAGGGTTGGTGCTTAAAAAACTTAACCCTGCCAGCTGCTGACTTTGCCTTGTCGAATATAAACAAACTGGCCCCGGCCTGAGTAGCCTTGCCGGTAAACGTATTGTTTGCTTGAGCCGTGCCTGCTGGCCTGGTTGTTAATTCGGGTGGGTGCGCCCCATGAGCAGACTAATGCCAGTTCACTGATGCCGATTCTTATTTTTTTATTGTCGATGACTTTCCATTCTTCATCGGTTATTTCATTGCGCCGAATAAGTTCGGCCCGCACTCGATCAGAGCGGTTGAGGGCATAAGCATTGCACAGGTTGCCTGATCGTTCGGCTTTGATTTCCTGGTCACTCATAAAGCTGATGCGCATTGGCGAACCCGCGCAGGCAGTAATGAGTGTGGCCGTTAGTAATGAAATGATTCCTTTTTTCATAATTCACCCGTGACTTATTTATTTAAAAGCGAATCCATCAAGTTGATGATGGTTTTTTGGTCGTCATCTTTTAGTGCTCTGAATTTTTCGATGAAATGTTTTTCATCCAGTGTCTGGTAGCTCATTACATTCTCTGAAACGCGTTCAGTTGCCCGTCGTTCTATTATTTTGTACAGGCAGTTTGTGTTATTGATTAATTCTAAAATGCCTCTTGTTCCGACCTGCCCGCGGATGATTCGGGTTAATGTCACCTCGTCTATATCTTCTAAGACGCAAACCTTTTCTACATCTAACAATTTATTGTAGGTTAGCTTGCCAAGTGGCCCGCTCATAACCTCAATGGCGGTGTAGTCGATGATTTTATTGTTGATTTGATATTGAGCGGGCTTGCTCAGCACGATGACACTTTGTTTGGTCTTGCCGTTGAGTATGCTTATTTTCCAGTCTTGATCTAACAGTTCGTTTAGGTGCTCTGCCAGTTCTTCATCATCGATTAAGGTGGTGATCAAATAGGGCGAGGTTTCGCCGGTGACCATCCAGGTGATGGACGCATTTTCATATTTACTGATTGCATTGAGTACTTCGTGCCCTGGAATCTTACCCTGAAACATTCGGCTGACAGTGCCTGTTGACAGGCCTATTTGCTTTCCCCATGGGTGTTTGTCTTGCTTTCCCAATAGAAACTCGATGTTCGATAGAAAATTACAATTATCAGAAGTGGCAATCATGTATTGACCGTTGCCATATTTGGCAATATAGTTATTATCAACAAGCGGCAATCTACCGCAAGTAGCCGCACAAAGCGCAATATTAACAGAAATGAGATAGGCATGGACAAGAAAGTATTAAGCAAAAAGGAAAGAATCGAACAACACAGCGGTCGTTTATATACAACAGCTGAGCCTGATATTTGTGTTGAATTTGAAATGATTGCCGAGGAAGACGGGCGCTCTGCGGCCAGTATGATCCGCAAGATGGTCACCGATAAGGTGGATAAGACCAATGCGAATACGAACACGGCATAAAAACTAATTAAGTGGTTAGCGGGTATTGGCGTACCCGCTAACCGGGTTGAGGTTTCTGGCTTTCTCATTCACCTTTTGCCTCGCGCATGATTTTGCTATTGCGTGAGTCAAATTACCAGAACCTTATTGTTACAACAATGTAAACAAAGGACTGGTGTTCACATGCACAAAAATCATCATTTGTCAGATCTGGATGACGCGAAGTATGCCGTTGTTCACGACCATCCTGGTGGCTCTCGGAGCCTTGCCAAACTTGTGGGTATGAATTCAGGCACGTTGAGCAACAAGGTGAATGCCGATGTTGAGACGCATCATTTAACCGTCGATGAGGCTGTTGCCATTCAACATGCGACTAATGACCGCCGTATCATCGAGATTGAGGCAAGGATACTAGGCGGTTGTTTTGTTCGCCTCGATGACTTCACTTTTGTAAGTGATGTTGAATTGTTGGATAAATATGCCGAGCTTCATGCCGCCATTGGTAAAACCTCTCAGTCAATCAGACTAGCTCTCGAAGATAACAAAATTACAGGCAATGAATTAAAAGAGATCCGTTTAAATATGAACGATTCCATCAAGGTGTTAATGGAGTTATATCACCGTTTATTTGAGATCAGTGATGTCAAAGCCCGTTAAAAAAGCCATGCGTGTTGAAACCAATTTGCAGCCGGGTCAGGAGTTACGCGTTGACCCGCGTGCATTAGCACATTTTTTAAAGCCGAGCATTGAAAAATTTCTGGCTAAAAAGAAGGCCGAGCAGGATGCCTCAGCAGTTACAAATTCAGGGAACTGAAATCGAGCAGGATGAGCAGGCATTGATTGATGCCTGGGAAAGCCTGCCAAAAAGAAAGCGCCAGACTTTGGGGAAA
>JAOUKT010000054.1 GCA_029882395.1 Gammaproteobacteria bacterium | reverse complement strand
ATCAGAGATTTTATTATTATCAGATAAATTAAAACCTGCCGACAGGCTTGGCGTTCTGCTGTTTTCAGGCTCAAGCCATCTGTTGTTTCCGCCAACGGCTGACAGGCAGGCAATCGATTTCTTTGTGCAACAGATCCGGGGGAATTTACTGCCTGTTGCCGGCACGAACATTATTTCAGCCCTGGCTGAAACCAGGTCACAGCTGGCTTTATTTGATGACACAATGGCTAAATACGTGATACTGATATCAGACGGTGACATTGACAATGAAGAGATCGTTTTGGAAAAAATATCCGGGCTGAAATTAAACCTGGCTGTTAACACGATAGCCGTCGGCAAATACCAAAACTCACCGGTGCCTGCCTATAACGAAGACGAACTATGGCAACGACATGCCGATGGCCGAATTGTTGTCTCCAACAGAAATGACCGCTTCCTTCAGCAGCTGGCCGAAATCACCCGGGGACGACATCGTGTTATATCGCCGTCCGCTCCTGAACTTGATTTCATTAATTCAAATAAAAATACAAACAATACACACTCTGACAGTGACAGAAGCAATAACAACTGGATACAGCTTTACCACGGCTTTCTTCTGCTCGCCATCATGCTGTTTTTTTACAAGCGCTTATTAAAAGGTGCAGCGATATAATGGCGCTCAGGCAGCATATTAATATTTTACTGATGGCCTTGTGTTTGGCTGCAGGCCATGCACGTGCCGGCGAGCAGTTTGAAGCGCTGTATCGGTCTGCACTAATTCATTTTAATGCTGAAAGATACACCGAGGCCGAGTCACTATTTTCACAGACAACAGGTTATAAAGCGCGTATGGGCCAGGCTGTGTCAGCTTACCGTCTTGACCAGGTTGATAAAGCCATGTCTTTGTTCATGCAATCTGTGCTTTTAGCCGATGATGATGAACAGCGCTACCGCGCCTTATATAACGCAGCAAGCTGTCGTTTTCTCAGCGGTGACTATTCTTCAGCGCTGACATTATATACTGATGCGATTAAATATAAGCCAGATGATACGTTAGCGGCTCAGTTTATTGAATTATCGGCCTATCTTGACCGTCTTGTGCTGGCGGATATAGCACGAAAAAATGCTAAATCTGATAAAAAGAAATCCTCTGAGGGAAAGAAAACGGTTTCAGCGATTGAGTTTGTCTTTGATGAAGACATTAACCTCAGACTTGAGGACAATGAAAGCACAGAAAATATCACAATAAATACGCAACAGGCATTTAAGTCTGATCGTCAACTGCTGAAAAACCTGATACAGCGTGGCATTGATGCCATTGAGCTGGATACGTCATCCCCATCTCATGCGCTGTCTTATGTCGATCTGAATATTATTAACGAATTTAGCTCACTGCAACAGCTGCCATATACGTCACCGGCTTCGGTATCACAGTTATGGAAACGCCTGTTTGAACTGGAACAAGGTTACCCTGCAAGTTTGCAGCAGGTCGAAATACTGCCGGGTTTAAGGCCATGGTAAAAGCCGGCTTATACTGCCTGCTGACTTTTTTCTGTTTTTCTTTACAGGCTAAAAACAGTTTAGATAAGGCAACAAGTATCACGTTTTATCAGTCGGGTACTGAAGTGGCGCAGTCAAAAATTGATTTATGGCAACGAGAGTTGCTGACCATTAAAATTGAATTAAGCAGCGCTGAAGAGTTTTCATATTTAAAACCGGAAGCGGTTTATAATCAGCATTATATTACTGAACATGCGATTTTAAAAACGCCATCAATCAATAACAAACCACCGTTTGTTAAAACAATCCTGATTTATATCTGGCCCTTAGAGCATGGCTACCAGCAGATGCCATTGCCAGCCGTTGATCTTATGTTATCTGGCAGGGTCTTAAAACATATCAAGCTGCTGCCCTTAGCTATAAAGGTAAAGTCCTTGCCGGCCTATCTGCCGCCAGGTTTTCCGGTCGGTAAGCTTGCACTTGACAGCCAGTACCGCTCGGAATCATTGCTGCCATTTATCATAAGCCCCGGTAATTTGTTTAACTATAGCCTTAACGTTAGTAGCAAAGGATTGCACAGGTCGCTGTTGCCTGACTATTCCAACTACCTGACAAGCCATAATATTCAGCGCCTTGGCGTGAGCGAAACATTTGAGACGTTTACTGCAGATAGCTATTATTCTTACAATACAAGCCTGCGCCTGCCGGCGGTTACAACATCCAGCGGTTTGCAACGCTTTGATAGCTTCAAAATACAGTCTTTTGACCCGGCCAGCGGCAAGATCGTTAGTGCTGATTTTAATGCACGGTGGTTAATCTCAGTGCCTATAATCCTTCAGCTTTCACTGTTCTTAATCGTCCTGAGTGCAATATATAAGCTGTTTTTTTTCTTCAAAGCCGTCAATAACAAGATTTTATATCGGCGTCATTTATGGGCCGATGTGTTTAACAGCCAGGATGCCGCCTCTCTTTCGCATGCCATAAGAAAACTGCAGCCTGATTACCGCTGGCTTAATACGCAAACTCATGATCATGGCGCTCATCAGAGTTTAAGTCAGTGGGCGCGCAGCTGGCATAACCCGGCATTGTCATTATCTGCTGTAGGGCTAGATAAGCTGCGTTTTTCAAATTCAACGGCTGGCGACTTTTTAGAGATAAAAGCCGGCCTGATCAAACACTTAAAATCTGATGAGCAATGCATTTTTTACGGCTTTATTTCAGCTAGTAACGGGCATTGAGCTCAAATATAACACCATTTAGGCTGATTATTTCAGCGTGATACGATCAGCTGATGTATAATGTGAAACTGTTTATTTAGCCTGATATAGATAAATATATTCGTTATTTCATCCGCTTATACTGATAGTCACCGCTTTATCCAAATGACCCAAAACACTAATAACTTATTGCAGATTGCATTACCTGAAAACAACAAACCCATCGGGCTGGCACGGCTCTATGGCAGCGCGGCCAGCCTTTCAATTGCTGAAATGAGTGCCCGCCATAACGGCCCGGTAGTTGTTATCACAAACGATATGCACAGCAGTTATGTATTGGGTGATGAGGTCAGTTTTTACATAGACAATGCGAAACAACGGCTCATGTATTTCCCTGACTGGGAAACCTTGCCTTACGATACGTTTTCCCCGCATCAGGATATTATTTCTGATCGCTTGCGTGCACTTTACCATCTGGATGAGCTAGACCATCAGCAAATACTGATACTGCCGGTGTCGACTTTACTTCAACGCCTGACACCGAAGTCTTATATCGATAAACATGTTCTCATTATTAAAAATAAGCAGAAACTAGAGAGCACATCATTCCGTACTCTATTGGAAAGCTCTGGCTACAACTGCGTGTCTCAGGTAATGGAGCACGGAGAATTTGCCGTCAGGGGTTCAATCATTGACCTGTTTCCAGCGGGCAGTAAACAACCCTTCCGCATTGACCTGTTTGATGATGAAGTCGACTCCATTCGATATTTTGATATCGAGTCTCAGCGTTCTAGCGATGCCGTTGATCAGATAGAGGTTTTACCGGCCAGAGAATATCCGCTAGATGAATCAGCCATAAAATTATTCCGCACACAATATCGTGAGCGTTTTGAAGGCGATCCGTCAGCCAGCAGTATTTATACCGATGTTAGCCAGGCAATATCACCGGCAGGTATTGAATATTACCTCTCGCTTTTTTATGAGAAGCTGGTAACTATTTTTGATTACCTGCCTAAAAACTCACTGTTTATTTATCCGGATAATATTAAACAGGAAGCCGAAAGTTTCTGGCATTCATTAGATGAGCGCTATGAACAGCGCCGGCATGACACCTCCCGGCCGGTGCTGTCTCCGCAAGAAATTTATATCGAATACGATGATCTCATCAGCCGTATTAGTAATTATCAGCGCATTAGCCTCAGTCAATATGAGTCAGCCGGATCATCAGATTTGACGACGAACCTTGCAGTCAGTGCCCCGACTCAGTTACTGGTGCAATCGCAAACAGACGATCCCTACAAAACATTAATCAATTATCTAAAGACCAACACAGGCCGAACGTTATTAGTTGCTGAGTCAACAGGCCGCCGGGAAACCCTGCTGGAACTTCTGCGTTCACATCATGTTTCAGCTAACCATGTTAATAACTGGTCAGATTTTCTCTCAAAAGACGAGGCCAGACTTTGTATTACCGTTGGCTCACTGAGCCAGGGCTTATCGCTTGCAGATCATCATATTACCGTTATTACCGAGCCTCAGATATTTGGCGAGCGGGTTCAGCAAAAGCGCCTCAGACGGCGTCAAAAAAGAGATGCTGATGCCGTCATAAATAACCTGACGGAACTTAATATCGGCTCGCCGGTGGTACACATTGACCATGGTGTGGGGCGTTTTCTGGGTTTGCAAACACTGACAATCGATGACATTGAACATGAGTTTCTGACCATTGAATACGCATCAAACGACAAACTGTATGTGCCGGTTTCCTGCTTACAGCTGATCAGCCGTTACACGGGTGGCGATGCCGATACGGCCCCATTGCACCGACTTGGATCTGAAACCTGGCAAAAAGCCAAACGAAAAGCGGCAGAGCAAGTTAATGACATCGCAATAGAAATACTCGATATACATGCACGACGTGCGGCTAAAAAAGGCCTGAGTTTTAATATTCAGACCGATGAATACAATCTGTTTTCCAGCTCATTTCCTTTTGAAGAAACACCCGATCAGCAGCAAGCTATCGATGATGTCATCGCTGATATGGGCTCGTCAAAACCAATGGACCGTGTTATTTGTGGCGATGTCGGTTTTGGCAAGACCGAGGTGGCGATGCGGGCCGCCTTTATTGCAGCCAATAGTGGCAAACAGGTTGTTATGCTGGTCCCCACTACCCTGCTCGCTCAGCAGCACTTCCAGAATTTTAAAGACCGCTTTTCTGACTGGCCCTTTGTTATTGAGTCATTGTCACGATTTCGCAGCAAAAAACAACAGGATGAGGTTCTGCAAGGTCTGAACGATGGCAAGGTAGATATTTTAATCGGCACACACAAGGTCTTATCGGACAATGTCAACTTCAAACAGCTGGGCTTAGCGATCATTGATGAAGAGCACCGCTTCGGTGTCAGACATAAAGAAAAATTAAAATCTCTGCGCGCTGAAATTGATATCCTGACCTTAACGGCAACGCCGATACCAAGGACATTAAATATGTCTTTATCAGGCTTGCGTGATCTGTCAATTATCGCGACGGCGCCGACACAGCGTCATGCGATTAAAACCTTTGTCACCGAATGGAACAGTGTCTTAATTAAAGAGGCGATTCAGCGCGAAATCAAACGCGGTGGCCAGGTTTATATACTGCATAACGATGTCAAAACCATTGAGAAATTCACCCATGATATTGCTCAACTGATCCCTGAAGCAAGGGCTGAATACGCACACGGTCAGATGCGTGAAAAAGAACTGGAACAGGTGATGCTGGCGTTTTACCACCACCGCTTCAACATTCTGGTGGCCACTACCATCATTGAAAGCGGTATCGATATTCCATCGGCTAATACCATAATAATTAATCGGGCTGATAAGCTTGGGCTGGCTCAGTTACACCAGTTACGAGGCCGTGTTGGCCGCTCCCATCACCGCGCCTATGCCTATTTGATCACACCGGATATGAAATCAATCAGCAAAGATGCGGTTAAACGCCTTAATGCAATTGAATCAATGGAAGAGCTTGGTATAGGCTTCACCCTGGCAACCCACGACCTCGAAATCCGTGGTGCCGGTGAATTATTGGGCGATGGCCAGAGCGGACAAATCCATGAAATTGGCTTTACACTCTACAGTGAGCTGCTGGAGCGCGCTGTCAAGGCATTAAAGTCTGGCAAGCATCCGAACCTGGATAAACCCTACCATACTGGTGCGGAGATAGAACTGGGCCTGCCAGCGCTTATCCCGGAAAAGTATATCCCAGATGTGCAACATAGACTGATACAATACAAGAGGATTTCTAACGCCAGAGATGCACAAGAACTGAAAGACTTACGGGTTGAATTGATAGACCGCTATGGCCTGTTACCCGAGCAGTTAGTTAACCTGTTCACCGTTGTCGAGTTAAAACTTGCGATTGCTGATATCGGTATTCGCAAGATAGATATCCACAATGAAGGTGCCAGAATAGTCTTTGATGAAGAGCCAAACATTGATCCCGCTAAACTGATACAGCTGATACAATCAACCAATAAATATAAATTTAATGGTAAAGATACTTTATACATAAGCTGCGCGATGACAGACCATGTTCAAAGAAAAGAAGTTATACAATCGACGTTATTATCATTGAAAGATAAAATCATTTGAGTTTTTATATGAAAAAGACAATTATTGCAGCACTGTCTCTACTAATCTTTTCATTTTCAGTCAGAAGTTATGCGCTTGACTATACAGATCTGAACGCTTACGAGATTGAAGTGATTATATTCAAGTTTAACGATACTCAGGCCGCTGGCAGTGAAATCTGGCCGGACCTGGTTACCACCGAAGCCGTTGAAAACAGCATTGAATTGCACAATAATTATTCGATGACCCTGACCCCGGGACTCGATAATATGGCTTATTATTACTCAAAGATTCCTGTTGAAAAATTTCGTTTAAGTAAAGAAGCCGAACAATTAAATAAATCAGATGAATACGAAATTCTCTATCACTCAGCGTGGATACAGCCCGGGCTTGATAAAGAAAAAGCAGAGTTTATTCATATAAAATCACAGCAAGCAGACTCAGTTATATCGGCAGTAGATAGCTTGTCAGCGGGCGATAATCCGGTTTTAGCCGAGATGCAGTCATTCTTAAACCCCGGCAAAGATACAGCAGCTGAAAATACAAGGCTGGATGGTGTTGTAAAAGTTGAACTTGGACGCTACCTGCATATTTATTTTGATTTGAAATATCAAAGAGATCTGGCGGCAAACCAGAGCGTGTTAAATACAAAATCGCTGAACAATTACAAAGATATCAAATACTATCCCATTCAAAATCACCGAAGAATGCGAAGTAAAGAAGTGCATTTTATCGACCATCCGCTGATTGGCATACTGGTGCTTGCAACCCCCTTCGTTTTACCTGAGAAAAACGAAACCACTGAACAGCCATTAATGAAGTTGCATGAGTTACCTGTTAAACATTAAAGCACGTGACGCGGTAATGACCGGCGCAGAGCACCAGTGCTGCTTTAAAGTGATAGTATCAGCAGCACTGATTTGAGTTTATTCTAGGCTGACTTTACAAAGCATGATTCGCATTGATGCAGGTGTGCTAATTTTTTAGGGAATATTAAAGTCCGATCCCATGATGTCCAGTATGGCCTGGACTCTTGCCAGCCGTTCAAGCGGATCATGCAGCTCTAGCAGGGATTGCTTATCTTCTATATTAAAGGGCAGCAATTCACTTAAGCGGCAGCTGACATCGCTGGCGCTGTTATAATCAATATTCAGGTTGAGATTCTGTATAACAGGGTTAGACTTTATTGACTTGAGCGTGTCAACAAGGTGTTTGTAGCCATCAGGAACAGAGGCATTTTTTTCAGCATCAATAGTCTCAATAGTTGCCGTCAGTAATTTATCTTTTTGCTCGCAAATATCACTCAGTTTTACACGATGGCGACCTTCAACGGTTATTCCAAGCAGTCCACTGGGCAATAATTCCCAGTCTACGATATCAGCATAGGTACCGACATCGTATATTTCCGGTCGTTTACCGGTCTCCTGACCGGCTTTAATTGAAACCACGGTGAACCCCTGCTCTGCTTTCATGCAGCCTTTAACCATATCGATATAACGTGTTTCAAAAATTTGCAGTGGTAAACGTCCCCCAGGGAAAAGGGTCATATTAAGAGGGAATACAGAACGATGTTTCATCTGAAGTTTACCATTAGACTATTGATTATGACTGCTGTATTGATGATTCAATAGAGTCTGTCATGCGTTTTTTATAAGCCTCGATCATATCCGCGGGTAATCGTTGTATCAGCTTACGCAGTTCTTCTTCGGCTTTTTTATGGCCGTTTAAATTGGCAAGGCTCAGCCACTGGAACGCCATCTCATCGTTGGCTTCAATATCAACACCTTTTAGAATAATCTTGGCTAAGGCATATTGAGCCCGTGCATAGTGTTGTTGTGCTGACTGGTAATACCAATGTATCATCTTTTTACTGTCCGCTGTCATGCCATAAACGCCGGTTTGATACAGACTGGCCAAAAAATACTGATCCTTTGCATCACCCAGTTCGGCCAGTTTATAACAACACTGCTGCGCTTTCTCATCATTTTGATCAGTGCCGAAACCATTGGCATATAACCAGGCTAATGTGCGCATAGATTGAGGGTGGTTATGGCTAGCAGCCTTCTCTATCCATAAAAAGGCTTTGCTGTAATTTAACTCAACGCCATTACCATTGGCATAGACCATACCCAGCTGGTGCTGCGCTTCGATATTGCCTGCCTCAGCTGACTGCGTTAAGTTTTCAATATCAGCTGCTGTCATTACTGTGGCCGATGAGGCTTGATTATTCACAATAGGGCCTTTGCTATTTAAAAGGGGCTATAGTATATCACTGATCACTAATGTGTTATTCCAGATACTTTGTCTGCTTTTTGCGGTAAAAGTCCTGCATATAAGCTGAGAATTCGTATTTGTCTTTAAATTTGTCTGGCTCGATAACATCGTACTGAAAGATTTCCACATTCTTGTTGCGGCTGGTCAAAAAGTGCCAGATTTTATCCATCAATTGGTACGGAGGTTGCCACTCGAAATCCTGCTGGGCCTGATAATAGATCAATATCGGTAACACAGGAACGCCTGAGCGCATCGATAATTCAAACGCACCCCGTTTAAACTCTTTTGTAATGCGCCGCCCTGTGCAGCCCCCTTCCGGGTATAAAGCAATATTTTTGCCTTGCATCACCGCTGCGAGCATGTTCTCAACCGTGTTTTTGCGAGACTCAGGGTCTTCGCGGTCAACATAGAGTGTGCCAGCCACTTTGTTTATTCTGCCGACAATGAACCAGTCTTTGACTTCGATTTTGGCCAGTGAATGAACCGGGTACAGGGCGGGGACTGCAATGTCCTCAACCGCTGAAGGGTGGTTGGAAATCAGCACATACTGTTCGGGGATAGCTTTAATATTTTTTTGATGAATGATTAATTTCAGCCCGAGCGCACGAATAAAGCTGCGACACCATTTTCTAAACAGATAATAATAAAACGGGCTATCCTGCATTTTAGGCAGGTAACTTAAAAAATACATGATGACGGTAAAGACAATAAATTCCGTTATATTAATAATGCGCACGATTAAACCGATCAGGCTTTCAAGCATCTTCCCTACTCTTTATTTCAGTGACAGTCTTTTGCCATTGTTTTGTTTATTGCATAAAGCGTTTCAGTACCGCTAATAAGTCGTTAGCAAAGAGATCATCACCTTGCTGACTCAAGCCTAAATTACCCCGATGAAGCCGAAATAACAGCGCCTCAACAGTGGTTTCTTCAGGCTGCCACTGGCCGCTAAAGTCGAGCTCGGAATCATGGCTGGCATTGACTTCGTATAAACACTGGTTGCTCGAAAACAGGATAAAAGCATAGCCGGCATCGTCTTCTTGATGGTGTGATGCCAGCAGTAGCTCGATGTTATCGAGTTCATTAGTGGTTAAGGCAAACAGCTGTTGAAGCTGGCTGAGATCGGCATCTTGCCAGTCGTTTAACCAAAATGGCGACATTTTATCAACCTAAATTACATTAACTTTAGCTTATAAGTCATTGTTTATGTGATATTTCTTCTGTCTTTAACAGGGTGATAATTAACATTGTTATTAGCCCAGAGAAAATAACAAAAACAGGTATAACGCCCAGTAACCAGGGCTGGTTTGTTAAATACATCGTGCAGGAGTACGCCAGAAGATAGAAACTGATCAGCGCAATATTGAGGAATGTTTTAGCTGAACCCTTAAGGTGTTTGGAATGTTTTAAGATCCAGTAGCTGCCCACAACTAACATCGGCCAGCCTAGTATCAGTGTGATATACGATAAATATTCTTCCATACTGCCCTCATGTTTTTATATTTTTACTACCAATAGCATAGCTGACTGGATAATAACAGTGAGTTAAGAATATAATGCCGCACTTATATATTCAAGCCTACAGAGATATTCATAAATAATGAAGTCAAAAGAAAACAATATCATCGACACACACTATGAAAGCTTTGAAAATGATGTAATGCAACAATCCTACGAAAGACCGGTATTGTTGGATTGTTGGGCCGAATGGTGCTCCCCGTGTTTAATGCTTGCACCGGTGTTGAAACAGCTGGTCGAGCAATATGACGGTAAAATTATGCTTGCTAAAATCGAAGTAGATGAAGGCGAAAATATGAAAGTGGCCGGTCATAATAAGGTGCGGGGATTCCCCACTGTTATTTTTTATCAGAACGGTGAAGAAAAAGCCCGATTCAGTGGCGCAAAGCCAAAGCCGTTTATCCAGCAAATGATTGAAGAGAACTTTGAGTTCTAAGGCTAAATCCTAACGTTTACAGGTTTAACAGTTTTTCGACTTCGTCATAATCCTTAAGAATAGACTCGATCACAGCCGGAAACACTGTCGCATCGAGCCCTGTTTGTTGCCAGGCGTAGTCCTCAACGGCCGGCGCCAGTTCTGGGTCATCTGTGTTTAATTCAGCCAACACAGCGATTGTATTGGCGATATGTATAATACTAACTTGCTGTTTAAAGTCAGGCGCACTGGCCGGGAGATGATGGTAACCGATGCAGTATTTCATATAGGCGGGCAGCTGCCAGTTCTCAGCAATCATCTGGCCCACATCCATATGATTGAAGCCCATTAACAGCTCCTCTGCCTGATACATTTCACACTCCTCAGGACCTTCCATAGTCAGCAGTATGGCCTGCTGCGACTGCTCAGGTAATTGATTAAACTCGATGAGCTGGCCAATATCATGCAATAAGCCGGCAACAAACAAGCCGTCGGCATTTCTTAAACCACAGTATTTTGTTAGCTGATTAGCCGCCAGGCCACACAAAATACTGTGATACCAAAAATCAGCCATCGTCATCAGGCTATTATCAATGCCCTTAAATGTTTCAAATGCTGAAGCGGCAAGCACCAGGTCACGTACCTGCCGCGTGCCAATCAGCGTAATCGCACGCGACACGGTATCAACGCGATGCTCAAAGCCATACATGGCACTGTTTGATAGTTTAAGCACCTTAAGCGTGAGGCTGGGGTCCTGGCTGATGACTTTACCAATGTCATCGGCCGTGGTATCAGGCTCTTCGACCATCTTTGTGACTTTTAAACAGATTTCAGGCAGCGTAACCAGCTCGCTGATATCTGAAATGAGTTCATTTAATTGTGGCTGCATTTTAGATCCTGAAATTTATTACGATAAGTATTGCACAAAATAAAGATTTATTAATATTAAGCCCCCCATTTATCCCCCTATTGATAACGTTTGTCTGTCGGTGCCGGCATATTTTGACAGAGTAATTTGATAAATAGTGTTTTGTTTAATAGTATTTAAATAAAAGGCTTACTAATCATGCACTTAAAAATTGACCGCGTAGCCGTATCATTCATTTATTTAAATTCAAATTTAAGTGGTAAATGCTTATTTCTAAAAAATATAGACTAAACTAGATAAATGCTCTCAAAATATAAGAAACTGTGCTCACCGCGAATTAATAATCTCAGCAGAAGGCTGTGCTTAGCCACTTTATTAATAACACTCTCACAAACACTCAATGCAAAAATACCAGATACGGCTGCAGAGCAAGAAATTCTCAATCAGCAAAGAGTTGTCTACAAAAAGGCACTGAAGGCTTACCGCCAGAAACACTATAAACGGTTTGAGAATTATACCGAGTTGCTGCAATCATATCCATTGTATCCCTACTTAAGATATAAGACGCTGAGAAGAAAGCTTAACACTGAAAACCTGACAGCTATTAATGACTTTATTTACACCTATAGTGACTCCCCGATCAGTGACACCTTAAGAACCAGGCTATTGACGTCGCTTGCTAGAAAGGGCTTATGGAAAGATTACCTGAAATCATATGAATCGCAAAACTCCGAAAAACTGCAATGCCTTTATTTAAAAGCACTGCACAAAGAGGGTTTTGTTGAAGCCGCTTTTCAACAGGTGCCATCACTGTGGCAGGTTGCCAAATCACAAAATAAAAGCTGTAATTATATTTTTAAACATTTCAAACAAGCCGGCAAACTAACAGACGAGATGCTATGGCAAAGGATTGAACTGTCAATCACAAAAGGCCGCATTTCATTAGCAAAATATTTAGCCAAGGAAATGAATGCAGAGGATCAAAAATGGATTGATCTGTGGACTCGTTCTCACTATCAACCCGCTACTCTTATTAATAATCGCTTATTAAAAATAAGCCACCCAAAACGCTATGCCATTATTACACATGCTGTAAAACGGCAAATACGAAAAGATCCTGAAAAAGCCATCGCGTTATTGACCCATTTGCAGAGCACTACCGGCATACCTTACGAAAATAAAATTGATATCTACAAAAAAATGGCGCTGACTCTTGTTCAGAGACACGATGAAAGCGCTGCTGTCTGGCTCAATAAGATACCTGACGAATACGCCACTGATGAAGTCAAGGTCTGGAAAATTCAAAATGCAATTCGCCATGAGCAGTGGTCTGAAGTTATCGAACAAATTAATCAACTCACATTATCTGAACAGCAGCATATCAGGTGGCAATTTTGGTGGGGCTACGCTCATAAAGAGCTTGGCAATGAAGTGGAATCTGAAGAGATACTGAAACGTGTTGCCAGCAGAAGAGATTATTACGGCTTTCTTGCTGCCGATATAACTGACCAGCCTTACCGTTTCGAAGATGCTCCGATCATATCCAATCAGTTGCTGACAGATGAAATAACCGAGCTACCCGGTATTCAGCGAGCCAGAGAGTTTCATCATTTTAAACAGCACGCCAGAGCACGCCGCGAATGGAATAATGCAATAAGCAGTTTCTCTGATGACTACCTGCTGAGTGCAGCCAAGATTGCTCATTCATGGAAATGGTATGACCGTGCTATTTCAGCCATTGGAAAAACAGAGAATTTAAATGATGTCGAAATTCGTTTTCCACTAGTCTATAAAGACATTGTGGATAATTTTTCTAATAAACAAGAGATAGATTCAGCATGGACTTATGCCATTATCAGAAGAGAAAGCATATTTATCAATGATGCCAAATCGTCTAAAGGAGCACTTGGTCTGATGCAAATTATGCCGCGTACCGCTCGTGCAACGGCCAGATCGATTAAAACCAGGTACAAAGGCAAACACCAGTTAATAAAAACGAAACGTAATATTCAGCTAGGTACTCATTATTTAAAACAATTATTCAAACGCCATAACCAGCAAACTGTACTGGCCACTGCCGCTTATAATGCCGGCCCCAGAAATGTTAAAAAATGGTTACCCGTTAATAAACCCATGGATGCTATTCGCTGGATTGAATCAATCCCTTACCAGGAAACAAGGGAATACGTTATCAATGTACTGGCATATAAAATTATATATCAACACCGAATGGGCCAGGGCAAGCTGTCTCAGCTGAGCCAGCTTATGCCACCTATTATTCCAGCAAAAATATAAACGATTAAGTGCCCGTCAACTAGCCGATTCAACCGCCGCTGTGGTTTGAGAGTGACACAGCGGTTTAAATATTGGGCCTCAGTACAGCAATGCAGCAGCCCTTTCATACCATGCAAGCTGTTTAATCAGGCTGTTGCTGCTCGCTAAAAATTTCCCTGGCAGGCAATTAATAGGCTCTCTAGTTAAAACAAAGCTGAATGTTTTTATTATGCAATTTTAAAGATAATGCCGCGCCATCAATAGCACAGGAAACAAAGCAATCAACCAGCAGGTTTTACTGGCGCTATAAATACGGCTTAAAACAAGAGCTACCAGTTAGAGTCTTTAAAGCATTGTAACTGACCAACCATTTTATCAACCTGCTCGCCGGCCCAATAAATGCGTTTACAGCTTGGGCATGCGTGTGAGGTTTCTGTTTTTTCATGGATACTGGCAGGCAGCTCCAGCCACATATTGATATTAAGCTTTTTTAATTGTGTATTACAGATCATACAACGGCTAAGAGGCTTATATAACCAGTCGATAGACAGGTGTTCACCAATCTGCCGGATCTGATCATACAAAAATGTCGATTCTAGCGCCACAACGACGGCATGCTCACCGGAAATAGACTGAATATCATTCTTATTAATCAGCAGAACCCGGCTATCCTCTAGTGCCATTTTAAACATCTGCTTATCTGTTAACTTGGCAAACGGCACATAGACATCATAGCCTGCAGCCCTTAACCAGTGTGCGGTATGTTCCAGACTCGTGTCGCAGAGAATTCTTGGAATACCACTATAATGTGCAAATTGAATCATACCTTTTATAAACCTTGTATTTAGGATTTTCACTCTGAGTTAACGCTGACAATAACTACTATTTAGACAATAAACTCTATAAAATGGCCAATTCAGAAAATTGTAACGATTCTTTTACATTTACCTATGATCTATAACCATAAGCTAATAAATGACCTTGCCTGGGTGATTGGTTCGCCTTCTCTGATCGGCACAGCCGATTACAACGACCAGAGATTGCTTACTGATAGCTGGTTTAATAATCAACTGAAAAACAGCGCAAATATACTTTCAGAAGAAGATAAAAATCCTCAGCGGATACAAGCTTATCTTTCAACAATGCCCGAGTTTAAACTCGGGCTGTATTTTGAGAAACTCATTCATTACTGGCTGAGCATCAATCCACAGTTTGACATTATGCGGAATAATTTAATTGTTAGTTCAGAAAAAATAACACTGGGTGAATTTGATTTTATTATTAAAGATCATCAGACCGGCCGAACCGTACACCTGGAAGTAGCGGTTAAATTTTTTCTTGAAATAATTAATGACAAAAAGTCCTGCTGGGTTGGTCCTAATACCCGTGACCGCTTAGACCTGAAAGTAGATAAACTGTTAAATCAGCAGATTGAACTCTCCAATAGCAGCCTGGTTAAAAGCCAGCTAAAACAACAGAATATAAACATAGATGATCACTGGGTGATACTAAAAGGCAGGCTTTTTAAAAACAGTAATAAGCTGGAGTCGGGCTGCTGCTGGTTAAGCATCAGCGATTTCATGCACTCACAAAACAGTGACTCGTTATGGCTGATTTTAGACAAGCCACACTGGTTATCAGCCATCAGCAATGTCAGCGAACACTTCTTAGCGGCCCAGCTGTATCAGAAAAAAGAGCTGCTAGCAGTGCTACATGAAACCATTGATGAAAGACCGGTTTGCATTGCAAAAATAGATGATGACAAGGAGACAAAACGGTTTTTTATTACAGCCAATGACTGGCAAAAAAAGGCACTCAACTCACTCGGCTAACGACTCGATAAAAAACACTTCAGCCTGGCCTTTTTCTACTGTCCACTTAATATTTAAATCATATAAATTAAGACCGTAGACTTTATCCTCGCTATCGACATAGCCCGGTCTCGGGTCCAGGCTTATTGTCTCTCTAATCACTTTTTCAAGCAGGGGGTACTGTTCTTTAACATTACAGATGAAGCCTTTTGCCTGCTGAGAGAGTTTAACCGCTAACACAGGCTCTGGCCGCTGCTGTGCATATGCCGCATGGCTGTTAGTGACTGAGTCGGCGTAACCAATATAGGGTTTAATATCAATCACCGGTGTGCCGTCAACTAAATCAGCACCTGACACAGACAGTTCTATTTTATTATTTTGTTTACGAATAGACTGTAACTTAACAACCGATAAACCCACCGGGTTAGGCCTGAATGATGAGCGACTTGCAAACACCCCTACCCGTTTATTACCACCCAGCCGCGGCGGCCTGACGGTAGCTTTTGCCTGTCTGCCGAGGTGTTTATGAAAAACAAAAATCAGCCAAAGATGAGAGAAGCCTTCCAGCTCGCGAATATAGTCTTCATGGTTATACGGCGCCACCAGCTCTATGATGGCTTCAGCATGATCAGATAAACCTGACTGGCGGGGAATTCCAAATTTCTCCTTGTAACAGCTGCGAACAATGGCCACTTTTTTAAAGTTAAAGTCGTTCATGCGTTTTAGTGGCTGAGCCGGTTAAATACAATGTTTCTAATTTCATCATCAGTCAAAACGATCGGGTTGGTAAGCATGCTACTACCGCGACTGTTACCAACAATATGCTCAAGATGATCGATGCGGATGCCGTATTCTTTTAAATAAGGCAGCTCAAGTTGCTCAGTCCAGCGATACAAAATTGTTAATAATTGCTCATGAGATTCATCGACTGACAACGCCGAATTGTTTGACAGTAAACGTCCCAACACAGCATATTTGTGTAAGGCTTTGTTATCAGGTTCCCTGAGTTTCATCGCGCTTATATTAACCGCTGTGGCTTCAGCAACTAATGCGCCGCAAACCGTTCCATGGGGTATCGGAAAAAAGGCCCCCAGCGGCGACGCTAAGCCATGTACTGAACCTAAACCTGTCTGCGCCAGGTTAATGCCTGATAACAGTGAGGCATAAGCCATCCTGGTGCGGTTATCATTGTTATTCTCACCCTGATACCAGCCTAATAAAGACTCACTCAGAGCCTTAATGCCGCTCAAGGCTAACGCATCAGTCATTTCATTGGCGCGGATTGAGACATAGGACTCCATCAGCTGTGTCAGTGCATCCATGCCATTGGCTGCAATCAGAGATGGCGGGCAGCTTGTTAATAAATCAGGATCAACGACTGCAAATTCGGCTACCAGCTGATCATGGCGAAATGATTTTTTAAAGCCATCAAAAGCCTGCACGCTCAATACGGCGTTTTTAGTCGCCTCACTACCCGTGCCGGCTGTTGTCGGAACCGCAATAAAAGGAACGGCAGGACCTGAATAGTTTAGTTCAGGTCCGACACCTTCCAGAAAATCCAGTACCGAATTATCCAGCTTAAGTAAACCGGCGATAGCTTTACCGGCATCTAAGGCACTGCCGCCACCAATAGCGACAACGGCATCGATAGAATGCTGTTTATACTCAGTAACCAGTCGATCAATCAAGTCTGGTGATGGTTCGGTCAGCACCTGGCAAAGATAATAATCAACCTGACTGTCTGATAACGCCTTATCAAGCTTTTTCCAGCTAGCTGAGTCTGTAAAACTCTTTGCGCCCGTCACGATGAGTATATTCTTGCCATATTGCTCTAAGATAGATGGCAGCTTTGTAATACAGCCAGAACCGAATTCAATTCTAGGTAATCGGCTAATTGAAAAACAATTCAAGTTAAACATAACAGTCCCAACAATTTTCTGTGCCGGAATTATACTGAATTCATTGCCTGAAATGTGTTTAGTTTACGATCAAAATATAAAAGACAGGGATTTGGAAATTTAACAGGAAAAAAATCACCTCTAAAGAGACTTTTCAAATAGACACTCGGCTGGATCCAAAGCTCAGAGCGCTCAGTTCGTAGCCTTAATCTCTAGTCGAGCAGATCCGGCTATTATGCACTAAACCATTGTTTATTATACGTATATGAGAGTATTTTATTTGCGGCGACAACAAATAAATTCGTATTTCAGTCCAGTTTCTTTGCAAAGAAAACGGCGGCCTTTTTAAGGATTTCATTCTCCTCTTGAACGCGCTTCAATTCTTGCTTTACTTTTGAAAGCTCAGTCTGATCTGCTTTCTTAGGCCTGCATTTCTTAGCTGATGCTACATCACCTTTCTTGTCCAATTGTTCTTTCCACTTATAAAGTTGATTTCGTCTAATGCCTAATTTCATGGCTATTTCGCTGGCTGGTCGATCTGATTCATCCATCATGCGAAGCGCTTCTAGCTTAAACTCTTTTGTATAAGTATTATAGGGCTTGCGTTTACTGCTCATTGAGACACTCCATTAGAGATTTTTGTCACTTATTAAAAGTATCCGTTAAATCGGGGGAGGTTCAGTCTGCCCCCATTTTCCTGTAGTGTTTTTTTTGGGTAAAGACTGGTAGACATGCATTAAATTGGGTATGCTGAGGTAACCTATAATAAAAGCTTATAAAGATATTGTTAATTATTGATAGCGATATGATAAGAGCTTACTTTTATTGTGTTATTCTACTGTCTCGCTATGTAAATAAACCAGAGTAAATCAAAACTAAGTAAAGGAATACCTATGTATAAAATAACATCACTACTATTTCTGTCTGTATTATTAACAGGCTGTCAATTGCCAGAGTCAGATGATGATATAGATTATCTGACTAGCCTAATTATTGGCAGGTGGAAGTCATCTTGTTTGGTTTCTGGGAGTGGAGCTCAACCTGAGTATAAAATCAATACATTAGAATTTAAAGATGGTGGTGATTATGGTAGTTATTATCGTAGCACTGAAGTGTATTCTGACGAACTATGTAATGATTTTGTTTCGTCTGATGAAATCACTGGTAGCTATACTTACGAAGTTAATAGGCCGGTTAATGTAACTTCAGGTTTAGTAATATATTCTAATGTATTAGAAATTACGATTGTTGATCCAATAACTACATTAGTAACTCCGTCAATTCACTATATTACAATTACCACTCAAGAATACGCTGATCCGGGATTGTATTTTTGGTTAACACAAATCGAACCTTTTGATCTTATTCTTACAGAGACTTATCAACCTGTTCCGTAATCAAATTTATGAATCATTATCAAATGATAGGTCGCGAATTTAACTTGCTGATGATGCCGTTGGTTTAATACCGAAAAACATCTCATTTAAAATCAATAGAATGACGAGGTTCAGGTTGAACCTCCACCGGTTTAACGGATACTTTTAATCAGAGGCAAAAGTCTCTAATGGAGTGTCCCAATGAGCAGTAAACGTAAGCCCTTGTAGTGGCATAGTGAATTTGGCCACCTAACAAGAGGTGGTATTATACACCTCATCAACATTAGGTGATCAAATGAACAGACGTACAAGACCAACTTTTACCCCTGAATTTCGATTAGAAGCAGCCCAGCTTGTTACAGAAAAAGGCTATTCAATACGACAAGCGGCTGAAGCCATGGGTGTTGGTAAATCTTCCATGGATAAATGGGTTAGGCAACTCAGGAATGAACACAAAGGTATTACTAGTTCAGCTACGCCATTAACTGAAGACCAGCGAAAGATACGAGAACTAGAAAAGAAAATTCGTGATATTGAGATGGAGAAAGAAATCCTAAAAAAGGCTACCGCTCTCTTGATGTCAGACTCGATGAACAATTTGCGCTGATCAAACG
>JAOUKT010000101.1 GCA_029882395.1 Gammaproteobacteria bacterium | reverse complement strand
CCTTTAGCTTTCCTTCTGCGATCAAGGCTTTAGCGGCAAGAGCATAGATCTCGGGCTTATAGACTTTTTTTGCGATATCTTTGTACCAGCTATCCGTTTTCTTTTCAGCGATCTGACCCCATCGACGCATCTGCGTTAAATACCAGATCGCATCGGAGTAGTATGGATAGGTGGCGTTATAACGAAAGAATACATTGAAATCAGGCACAGCTCGTCTATCTCCTTTTTCATATTCAAACGTGCCTGTCATTGAGTTGGCAATCACTTCGTAATCCGCACCCACATACTGAGACTTCGATAATATTTTCACCGCTTCGGGGCGATTTTTATTGTTTTGTGCATCCAGCCATTCGGCTGCACGGATCATCGCTTTTACCACACGAACATGTGTATTCGGGTTTTTCTCTGCCCACTTGTTACTGACACCAAATACTTTTTCCGGGTTGTTTTTCCATATCTCGTAATCGGTCACAACCGGCACACCAATGCCTTTGAACACAGCCTGCTGATTCCACGGCTCACCCACACAGTAACCTTCGATGGTGCCCGCTTCCATAGTTGATGGCATTTGTGGTGGCGGCGTTACCGATAACAAAGTATCGGCTTTAATATGACCGGATGTATCACCCTTGTGAGGTGCATAAAAGCCCGGGTGAATACCGCCCGCAGCTAGCCAGTAGCGTAACTCATAGTTATGTGTTGATACCGGGAACACCATGCCCATATTGAAAGGTTTGCCTGCATCTTTATATTGTTCAATCACCGGCTTTAATGCATCGGCTTTAATGGGATGCACTGGCTTGCCATTTTCATGTGGAATGTGTTTTTTCATCTGCTTCCAGGTTTTATTGGAAACCGTAATCGCGTTGCCGTTCAAATCCATGCTGAAAGCCGTAACAACGTGAGCCTGTGTACCAAAACCAATCGTTGCGCCCAGCGGTTGCCCGGCGAGCATATGTGCACCATCCAGTTCGCCGTCAATCACGCGATCGAGCAGCACTTTCCAGTTGGCCTGTGGCTCCAGTGTGACGTAAAGGCCCTCGTCTTCAAAAAAGCCTTTCTCGTAAGCGATAGCCAGCGGTGCCATATCGGTTAGCTTTATAAAACCAAATTTAAGTTCTTCTTTTTCTGGCTCCCCTACTTCCGCCCGTGCTACTGAAACCATTGTTAAACCCAGCGTCATAGCTGCCACTATCAAGCCTGATTTCAAAAAGTTTCTTGCCGCCGCTTTAATTACTTTCATTACTGCCTCTCTTTAACAGTGTTATAGCTAAATTTCTCTTTGCCAAAAAAAAGCGTCCATACTCGAGGCACGAAATATGCCTGTTGCAGGGACGCCTTTGTCCGTTGATTCAAATTGCCCGCCGTTGGACAATTATCATCACATCAATTTGTTGAATTTATTATTGCAATGCCTGTGCCAATTTTTTATTGCGCTGTATCAGCTGCTTTCACTGGCCGTCCGCCATTGAGTCAAGGGCTTTGCGTAAGCTTCGCATTAGATTAGTGCAGGCTGTATTTTATAGCGCGTTATTTTGGTGCAGATGCAATACATTTTCATGCACATTCTCTACATAAGATCAGACAACTCAATAACACTTTGCGCGACAAGTGCCAGTTTTTTATTTTGTTTCATTGCCAGTTTTCGTAATGACTGATAAGCATGCTGCTCACTGACATTATTTCTTTGCATAAGCAAACCTTTTGCCTTTTCAATTAGCTTTCTTTCCTGCAGTTTGTTTTTTGCATTAATGAGCTCAAACTGCAGCGAGTTAATTTCTTTAAACCTTTCTATCGCTAACTCTATAATTGGCCTAAGCTGCCTTGAGCCCGGGCCGTCTACAACAAAAGCGGCTATATTCGCTTTAACGACTTTTTTAATAATCTCTGTTTCACCGTTATCTGAGAACAAGACGACGGCAACCGGACACACTGATTTCACTTTAATTAACTGATCAAAAACCATATCATTCGGTGAATCCATGTTAATAACAACCACATCAGGCCTGTATTGCTGAATATCATTGACAAGATCATCACAGGCGGTAACACGGCCTAGCAGTTCAAAACCTTCAAGCACCAGCGATTCTGAGAGCATTAGCGAACAGCTAGCATTAGCATCCAGCAACAATATTTTCTTTTTTTCCAAGAGAATGACTTCGCAAGTATTAAGTTAAATATAACATTGCAAAATCAATGCCAGACTTCCCCCAGCCTGAGAAGGCGTAACAGTGTTACAGCACACATCTGCAGACACCTGTGTGGCGCGCCACATTTGCTGGACTTATTATTAACAAGAATATGCGATATTTAATGCTTTCATTTTTTTCAGTGCGTTTTATATTGCCGTCAAAAGGTGAGATGCCTTTACTGCCAGCGCAACATGGCAATCGATGCATACACGCATTTCAGGGTTTTTTATAGAGGGTACAAGCAATGCATCACTGGCAGCAGGCTATCATTCTGCTGCTTATTGTTAGTCGCAGGCTCTATGCTTACAATCGCGAACCGGTTTTGCACGACATCATCAGCGGATCGGTATTCTCAATGTATTTTCGTAAATCATCATACGGCATAGGCTTTGAGAAAAGGTAACCCTGTCCTGTATCACAACCCATCTGTTTAAGAATGCTCAACTGCTCCACTGTTTCCACTCCTTCTGCAACCACTTCCAGCCCCAGCCTCTTTCCAAGGTCTGACATGGTACTGGTAATCTCCCGGTCCTTTTTTTGGCAACTTATATTATCAACAAAACTTTTATCTATTTTCATTACATCAACAGGTAAATCACGTAAGTATTTCATCGAAGAATAGCCCGTACCAAAGTCATCAATAGAAATTCGTATTCCCTGTTTCCTGAGCTGCGTTAACATTTCAATGGCCAGATCAAGCTTGTCCATCAATATGGTTTCAGTCACTTCAAGCTCTAATAAATGCGGCGGCATACCCGTCATTCTAATGACTGTTTCAACCATGCGCAGGAAATTGGGGGCATAAAACTGTTTCGGTGAGACATTGACAGAAACCGGAATGACAATGCCCGAAGCCTGAAGCTCCAGAGATTTTTTACAGGCTTCTTCCAGCACCCACATACCCAGGGCATGAATAATTTCGCTTTCCTCAACAACAGGAATGAAGTTATCAGGAGAAATCAATCCCTTTGTCGGGTGACGCCAGCGAATTAGTGCCTCGTAGCCTTTCATGCGGTTTGTTTGCAGCGAGACCTTCGGCTGATAAAACAGTTCAAATTCACTGTTCACAAGCGCTTCACGTAACTCATGCAACAGCCCCTGGCGTTGCGTGATCATTGTTTCCAGATCATCCGTAAAAAAGCTGAATGTGTTTCGCCCGCTGTGCTTGGCATTATACATCGCCATATCGGCATGCTTCATTAAGGTTTCTGTATCAATGCCCGGCTCAACTTTAACCACTCCAATACTCACGGATGCCTGAATCACTTCTCCGTCAATTTCAAAGGGCTCACTGACATTATAGAGAATACGGTTGATAACGGGCTCAATATTACCTCTTGTGTCATTGAGGAAAATAGAAAACTCATCGCCGCCCATTCTGCAGACAATATCGTCTGGTCTCACAGCATTTTCTAACTTATTGCTGATTCGAACCAATAGTTCATCGCCAATATCATGACCGAGAATATCATTCACATCCTTAAAGTTATCCAGATCAAGAAACAAAAGGTAGCTATCGGCAGCAGGTGATTGCATCATATCATTCAAAAAAGTATTGAAGTATCGACGGTTGGCCAGCCCAGTCAGCGGATCATATGAGGCAAGCTTCTCCGCTTTATCCAGTGCATTCTCTGTTATGATCACATGCTCTCTGCTTTGGCTGAGTGAAGCACGCATCTTGCGGCCAACCAGGCACAGCATCAGCGCTAGCCGGCCCGTCGGATCAGAGGAGACAAAGGGTGGCAGCGCATATTTCTCATGCGCAATATCAGTTGCATATGTTTCTATCATCCTCAACCGACGGTAAACCTGCAGAAACAGGAATAGCATCACTGTAAAAGGCAATATAAAAACAAATATTGAAAGACCTGAAAAGAGCTGCAGATATTTTTTATCGTTTTCCAGCCTTATAAGAGCCTCTTTATTATGCGCGCTAATTTCACTGACAAATGCTTTTGCAAGCCTCTCATTATGTAATTCTATTGCCTTTCTTGTACCGTTAATTGTCTTAACAATCTTATTTGTTATATATTCACTGTCTTGGTATAGCTGGCTAAAATCACTATCAGAGTCAACATAGGATGCATCCATTGCGACACCTGCAAGGATTGATATAGATTCAATAAAGCCATTAAAATCATCAATATGCTTTTCTTCCAGCTCCGATAATCTGGCAATAATAGAGAGCAGCACCCTGTTTGTTTTTGCAAAATCAGGTTTATTGATAGCCGGATCGATGTATTGAATTTTCATTTCATAACGAAATGAAACAGCCTGCACATATAAATGCTCAAGCAGCAAACTCATAGGCATATCATTTTCAAGGATTTCTGACACATCCTCAGCACGTTTATTAATAACCTGTTTATCATGGCTTTGAGAATTTACAACATAAGCAGAATAGCCGGTAAATAAAACATACTGCATCACGGCAATCATCAATATAATGAAACCATAGACCCCTAGTGTCCATATCAACGATGCTTTAAATCGACTTGATTTGAATTTAAACACGATGATTAAAAAATAAACTCTGATGCTGCAGTAAGCCGGCGATCTTCTTTGCCTGACTTCTCGAAAACCGAAATCCCTGTTCTAACATGACTGTTTGCTAAAAATCTAACATCATCATGCCCTCTGTTCAGACGCTGTTTGGATTCAGCACGAGCCTTGCCATCGCCATGTACTGCAGCTTTAATATAAAGTATTTTTGTTTTTTTACGACCAGGTATAACTGACTTAAGATTAGCAGCCGTATATGTAACAACTTTCCAGTCATCAAGCGCATCCAGAACAGGACTTGTGTCTAAATTGTAAACTTTTATCGTACTACTGGCATCTACCGTAAAACTACAGGCCAATAATATAAATATCACCAATACCGCTCGAAACCACATTGAGTCTATCATCAACACCCTTCCTTATATCAAGCACATCACAGACT